>JAEDMR010000006.1 GCA_016302925.1 Bacillota bacterium | reverse complement strand
AAAAAGTGCCGGGAAATCTTCCAAATCAAACCCGGCGATAAAATCATCGTTTTGGGAGACGAACAGCAGGGAATCGCCATGATAAAGGCAGATGCGATTTATTCCTTTCATAAAATGGCCATGAGAAAAGCAGAGGAATAAAACAGAAGGAGGCAGAGTGCAATGGCAAAAGAAATACAATTTGAGCACGTGACCCGAAGATTTGGTGAAAAGACTGCAGTAAACGACCTGTGCCTTTCCATCGGAAACGGAGAGTTTTTTGGCCTTCTCGGTGTAAACGGTGCAGGAAAGACCACGGCAATCCGCATGAGCTGCGGGCTTCTGCGGCCCACTGAAGGTAGAATCCTGGCAGGGGGCATGGATGTGACTGTAGGCAGCGAAGCGGTCCGGAAAATGGTCAATCTATCGCCCCAGGAAACGGCGGTAGCACCCAATCTGACGGTTCTGGAAAATCTGCAGCTGATGGCTGGACTGTACGGTCTGGAGCCGGCACGCACACAGAAAAACGTGAAAACGGTGATTTCGGATTTTCATCTGGAAGAGATCCTGTCTTCCAGAGCGAAAACATTATCCGGAGGCTGGCAGCGCCGTCTTTCCATCGCCATGGCCCTGGTGACGGAACCGGAAATCCTGTTTCTGGACGAACCGACCCTGGGCCTGGATGTCATCGCCAGAAGACAGCTCTGGGACACCATCCGAAGCCTGAAAGGACGGATGACCATCGTACTTACAACCCACTATCTAGAGGAGGCGGAAGCCCTCTGCGAGCGAATCGGCATTATGGCTGACGGCAGACTCCGCGCGCTGGGAACTGCGGAAGACCTGAAAGAAAAAGCCGGGCAGACAGATTTTGAGGAGGCATTCATCCGGCTGGCCGGAAGGGGAGGTATGAATCATGAAAACTAAAGTATTTGCGGTAAGAAACGCCCGGGAAATCCTCAGAGATCCTCTGAGTTATGTGTTCGCTCTGGGATTTCCGGTGGTGATGCTGGTGATAATGACCATCGTCAACGGCAGCATTCCCGCAGAGACGGGGATGAAGATTTTTTCTTTGCAAAATCTGGCGCCTGCGGTTGTGATTTTTGGTTATGCTTTTGTCATGCTTTTTTCAGCGATTCTTTCTTCCAAAGATCGGTGCGGTGCATTCCTGCAGCGTCTTTATGCGGCACCGGTTTCCTCGGCGGAGTATCTGGCAGGCTATATGCTGCCGGTGCTGGTGCTGGGACTGGGACAGGCCGTAATTACATACGGGGTTGCGGAAATCCTGGCGGTGATTTTCGGGGAAACGCTGCTTTCGCCGGGTGGTATGCTGCTCTCTCTGGTTCTGATGCTTCCGGCACTGGTACTGTTCCTCTGCTTCGGCCTGCTTTTTGGCAGCCTGTTCAATGACAAGTCGGCGCCGCCGCTGACTTCGGTTCTGATTACGCTGACGTCTATTCTGGGGGGTATTTTTATGGATGTGGAAGGGCTGGGAGGTACCCTGTATGCTGTGGCCAGATGGCTGCCGTTTTTGCCGGCTGTCCGCCTGGGAAGAAGTGCCGTGTGCGGAGGTGCTCTCTGGGCGGACATGCTGCCGGATCTGCTGGTGACTGTTATCTGGGCTGCAGTGGTGTTTGCCGCAGCCGTGGCGGTATTTCACAGAAATCGGAGCCAAAGTATAAAGTAAAATGTAAAAAGGCTTTCCCTGCACGGAAGAATGTGATACAATACTTTCGTTGGTGAATTATGCCCTCATATGAAAAAGGAGAGTGCTGATGGAAGTGTTGGAGAAAGAGATAGAGCAGCTGCTGGAAAAGGGAATCGTACCGGGCCTGGCCATGGTTCGCGTGGGAAGGCTGCCGGAACATGTGGAATGTATGGAAAAGGCGGAAGCCTTCGGGAAATCCGTCGGCGTCGTCATAGAAAAATATATCTTCCCGGAGAAGTGTGATGAAACGGATCTGATGGATGTACTGGAGGTCATCAATGATGATCCGCAGATTCACGGAATCCTGCTGCTGGAACCGCTGCCGGACGATATGAGCGAGCGGCGCATCCGGGGAATACTGAATCCGGCGAAGGATCTGGAAGGCCTGGACTGGGGCAGTCTGGCCGGAACTGACGTGGACTCCATACGAAAGCTGATGGAAACGACTGTGAAAGCCGCGAAAGGACAGCTGCGGTAAAATTGTTATGAAGCAGGTACTGCGTGAAGGGGTACTGCATGAAGGGGTCCTGCATGAAGGGGTGCTGCATGAACGGAAAGATCCGTTTGTGCGGTACCTGTTTTGTTTTTTGGAAACAGCGTTCTATTTGATTCGTCCCGAGACTGCGATCAAACTGGTTAGCGAATACTAACACATACATATGACCTTAAAAATCGCAAAAAAGGTTGTGCCCTGGCAGTGCCATCGCTCGATATCCTTTAGATTTTCGCACATAAACGAGGAAAAAGTGTCTGAAATGTAAAATTAAATGGATGAATAGTAAAATACTGGATGAAACAGAAGGAGGACCCCCGACCCTTTTGGGCTTTTTTTGTCCAATATGTATGGGTTATCAGTTCAGCCCGGCATGACCGACAGATAAAACCCGGCGACTTCTTCCGGTGTGTAGGCGGCATAACGTTCCTCGCTGCTGAACCACCAGCGGACGGCCTCGGCGAAGGCGGTGACTGCGTGATGAAGAAGGAAATCTTCCGGACAGGCGGCTGGCCTGTACGGGGCAGACGGAGAGCCGGAGCCCGCTGACAGATATCCCGCAAACATTTCCGAAAGATACTGTCGAAAATACTTCATAAAGAGGCCGCCTGTTTCCTCGGCCAGCAGACCCTGCAGCATGGGGCGCTTTTCCTGCAGATGATAGAGGATATGGGTCAGATGCGGCTCCAGACCGGGGCTTGACGCAGAGAAGTCGTGGGTTGCTTCCTTGGTCAGCTCCGGTGAAAAGACATGGTCAAAGATATCAGTGCACAGCGCCTGCAGCAAGGCGTCCCTGGTTTCGAAGTGGGCGTAGAAGGTGCTTCTGCCGATGTCTGCTTCGTCGATGATCTCCTGCACGGTAATGCTGTCATAATTCCCGCGTTCCAGCAGGCGTTCAAATGCACGGAAAATCGCTTCTCTTTTTTTTCTGACGCCGGTCCATATTCATTCTCCTCCATATTACAGAATCCCAGATGAATTCTTACTGAACAAAATCCGCAATTTGTGCCGTAACGTACATTGCGGACCTTTTGATTGTTGCCTTTTTTCTCTCGTCGATTAAAATAGTACACAGGATTATATCGAACAATATGTTCGGTTATGAATAGAGTGTACGGGGAGATGAAAGAAATGTCAAGAAAAAACGAAATCCTTCTGCTGGCCTTGCCGGTGATCATGGAAAACATCCTGCAGACGCTGCTGGGAACCACAGCCATAACGGCTCGTGCCTTCGGTGCCGGAGACCGGGAGAAGGTGAACCGGACTGTGGTCCATTCCATGGCGCTGGCGCTGGTACTTGGGATTGCCGTCGGTCTGGTCTGCTGTCTGTTTTCGAAACCGATCCTGCGGATCTCCGGTGCAGAAGAAGCAGTGTTATCTTATGCATTGCCGTACTATCTGGTTGTCACGGCACCGTCTGCAGTGCTCTGTCTGCAGCTGGTCCTGTCCGCCTGTCTGCGGGCCGTGAAGGATACCAGGACGCCCATGTACGTCACCGGCGGTTCGAACATCCTCAACATCGGTCTGCACCGGTGCAGCCTGCAGAGGGATACGTTTCACGAGATTGCAGCGGTTGGCATTCCGGCCGGGATGGAAAAGCTGATCATGCGAACAGGCCAGCTGGTGTACAATGCCATGATTCTTTCTCTCGGTACCGCTGCTTACGTTGCCCATAACGTGGCAGGAACCATTGAAAGCTATTCCTATATTCCCGCCATGGGATTCGGACTGCCGGGGGTGTGGAGCGCCTACGCCCTGGACATCACCGTACGGGGTCTGCTGCTTCTTCACCTATTTCAAAAAGGTGTCTTCTCAAAAACGGTCAACGGTGTATAATAGGAATTAACCGGAGCGGTCAACAGAAAGGGGTGGGTACCTACATATGAACGAAAAATTCTACAATCTGCCGGAAGAAAAGCAGCAGAAAATCATCAATGCCGGATACAGGGTTTTTTCTCAGAACTCCTATAAGAAGAGCCCCGTCAGCGAAATCGCTGCCGAAGCAGGCATCAGCAAATCCCTGCTCTTTCACTATTTCCAGAACAAGAAGGAGCTGTATCTGTTCCTGTGGGATACCTGCGCTAAGGTGACCTTGGAATATCTGGAAAAGTACGGCTGCTATGAACCGGGAGAACTTTTCGAGATGATGCACCGTGGCCTGAAGGCGAAAATGGAGATCATGCGGCGGTATCCGGATCTGGGGGCATTTGTCATTCGGGCGTTTTACGAAAAAGACCCGGAGATCAGTCTGGCCATCCAGGAAAGCTACCGGAAACTGCTGGCTTACAAGGCGCAGGCGACGCTGACGCAGCTGGATCCGTCGGACTTTGTGGAAGGCCTGGATCTTACCATGATGTATCAGGAAATGTACCGGTCTTCGGAGGGCTACCTCTGGGAAAAGGTGCAGAAAGGAGATGTTGACTGCGACGAGATGGAGCAGGATTTCATGAAGATGATTGATTTCTGGAAGAGCATCTATCTGAGAAAAGAGAAATGAGAGGAATGGAATGGAAGCAATTCGTACAGAACAACTGGTGAAACAATACGGAAAAAGCCGCGGCATTTCCGGGGTGGATCTGACCGTGGAAGAAGGGGAGTTCTTTGGCTTCATCGGACCCAACGGCGCAGGAAAAAGCACGACCATCCGGATTTTGCTGGGGCTCATCGAAAAGACATCCGGAAATGTCCGGGTGCTGGGAGCGGATCCGTCGGATGCCGGCCCACGGCGGGAAATCCTTTCGAACGTGGGCTATCTCCCATCAGAGGCCATGTTTTATCATGGTATGAAGGTGAAAGAGGTCCTTCGCCTCTCCGCAGATCTGCGGGGCGCAGACTGCCGCAGCGAGGCGAAGCTTTTATGTGAACGGCTCAGCCTGGATACCGAAAAGAAGGTGGAAGAGCTATCTTTCGGAAACCGGAAGAAGGTGGCTATCGTCTGCGCGCTGCAGCATAAGCCGAAGCTGCTGATCCTGGACGAACCCACCAGCGGACTGGATCCGCTGATGCAGCGGGAGTTTTTCCGTGTTCTGGAGGAGAGGAATCAGGCCGGTGCCACGGTATTTCTGTCGTCTCATGTCCTTTCAGAGATTCAGAATCACTGCAGCCGGGCTGCCATCATCCGGGAGGGAAAGATCATTGCCTGCGGCAGCGTGGAGGAGCTGGCCAATACCAGTGCCAAACGGGTATCCCTCCGGGGACATGCCGATCTGACCGGGCTTTCCGGGATTCGGGATCTGCAGCAGGCAGAGGATGCAGTCAGCTTCCTTTACAGCGGGCAGATGAAACGGCTGATGGAAGTGCTGGCAGATGGAGAAATCACCGATCTGACCATAGCAGAGCCGGATCTGGAGGAAATTTTCCTCCACTATTACGAAGGAGGTGTGCAGGGATGAGACTTTTAAAACATGAAATGCGGCAGGGCATTCTGTCTCTGGCTATCTGGACGGGAAGCATCGCTTTCCTGATGGTAATCTGCATCGTAATGTTTCCGGAGATGAAAGGGCAGATGGAGGACGTATCGGACATGTTTGCTTCCATGGGAAGCTTCACTGCAGCCTTCGGCATGGACCGGCTCAGCTTCGGAACACTGACCGGATTCTACGCCATTGAGTGCGGAAATATTCTGGGGCTGGGAGGTGCATTCTATGCAGCGCTGACCGGCATCACCGCACTGGAAAAGGAAGAGAAGGAACATACTGCTGAGTTTCTGCTGACACACCCTGTCACCCGCACCGGCATCGTCAGTGCCAAGCTGGCTTCGGTGCTCCTGCAGATTACGGTGATGAATGTGCTGATCCTGGCAATTTCCCTGATTTCCATCCTCTTCATCGACGAAGAGATTCCATGGAAAGAACTGCTGCTGTTCCATCTGGCATACTACCTGCTGCAGCTTGAGATCGGCGGAATCTGCTTTGGTATTTCGGCCTTTCTGCGCCGGAGCGGTCTGGGCATCGGCCTGGGGCTGGCCTGCCTGATGTATTTTCTGAATCTCATCGCCAACATCAGCGAGTCGGCAGAGTTTTTGAAATACATCACGCCGTTCGGCTATGCAGACGGGGCAGACATTGTCACAGAGGAAGCCCTGAACGGACCGATGGTGGCAGTGGGCGTGAGCCTGGCAGTGATCGGCATAGCGGCAGCCTACTGGAAATATAACAGAAAAGATATTCATTAGTTCATGTGCTGCGCATGCGTAAATGTAAGGCAAACTGCCGGACGCAAAGAAAGGATGAATCACCATGAAAAGGAACGTGAATAACAGAACGGATCCAGCCACCGGCAAGGGCAGGAGCGAGGCAGTCCGTGTTTTTTTCGATGATGTGCTGCATGGAGTCCACTGCAGGCGGTGAAAAAGCACAGCTGATCATCGTCGTGGGAAAACGTAGCTTTCTGTGGTATGATGCGGCATGGAACCTGTCCTATCCGGAATATTCCTGATGAGAAATTGCGAAAATATTGGATGTATTGCAGCAAACCCTTGACTTTTGGCACAGAAATCTATAAAATATTATAAGTTATGAACTGCATAGGACTGTGAAAAAGAGGAGTAGGAAAGGCCAGCACTCTACAGAGAACCGGGCCATGGCTGAGAGCACCGGGAGAAAGCGCTTTTCGAAGGTTGCTTTGGAGTCCGAAAGAGAATGAGGGCCTGCGGATGCCTTCGGAGCAAAATCTGTTTGCCCGGGGTTCGCGCAGGAACAAAGGTGGTACCGCGGAAAAGAGTTTTTCGTCCTTTGTGAGCCGGTGGCTTGCAGAGGGCGTTTTTCTTTTGGAAAAAGCCGGGAAAACGGATTTTGTGGGACCGCTGAAAAAGAGAATCGTAAGAAAAAAGAAATCAAATAAAGAAAGGAAACACCATGGAGAAGAATTTAGCCAAGAATTACAATCCGAAGGATTTCGAGGATCGGATCTATGAGATGTGGGAATCCACAGGCTCTTTCCGGGCAGAGGTAGACAAAGACAAGAAGCCGTTTACCATCGTGATGCCGCCTCCAAACATTACGGGGCAGCTGCACATGGGACATGCGCTGGACCAGACGCTGCAGGATGTGCTTACCCGCTGGAAAAGAATGCAGGGTTTCAGTGCACTGTGGCTTCCGGGCTCTGACCATGCCAGCATTGCAACCGAGGTAAAGGTTGTAAATAAAATCAGAGAAGAAGAAGGACTGGAAAAGGAAGATCTGGGCAGGGAGGAATTCCTGAAGCGTGCCTGGGCATGGAAGGAAGAATACGGTGGTCGGATCACTCGTCAGTGCCGGAAGCTGGGCGACTCCTGCGACTGGAGCAGAGAGCGGTTCACCATGGACGAGGGCTGCAACAAGGCTGTCAAGACCTTCTTCATAAAGTTATATGAAAAAGGACTGATCTATCGTGGAAACCGGCTCATCAACTGGTGTCCGCAGTGCGGCACGTCTCTGTCAGATGCGGAAGTAGAGCATGAGGATAAAACCGGAAAGTACTGGTATTTCCGGTATCCGGCAGCGGACGGTCAGGGTGAGGGCATCGTGGTTGCAACCTCCAGACCGGAGACCATGTTTGCCGATGAGGCCATCGCGGTTCATCCGTCCGATGAAAGATATAAGGATATGATCGGCAAGAAGGTAATCCTGCCGCTGGTTGGAAAGGAAATTCCAATTATCGCAGACATCTATCCGGATCCGGAAAAGGGAACCGGTGCGGTAAAGATCACGCCGGCTCACGACCCGAACGACTTTGAGGTCGGTCAGCGGGCCGGTCTGGCGCGTCCGTCCTGCATCAACAAGGATGCAACTATGAATGAGCTTGCCGGCAAATATGCAGGTATGGACCGGTATGAATGCCGGAAGGCCTGGGTGGCGGATCTGGATGCGGCCGGTTATCTGGTGAAGACGGAAGAGAAGGTCATTCCTGTGGGCGAATGCTATCGCTGCCATACGGTCATCGAACCGATGCTGTCTGACCAGTGGTTCGTGGCAATGGAAGAACTGGCCAAGCCGGCCATCGAGGCGGTAAAGAAGGGTGATCTGAAGTTCGTACCGGAACGGTTCGAAAAGACTTATCTCCACTGGCTGGAAGAGATCCGTGACTGGTGTATCTCCCGTCAGCTGTGGTGGGGACACCGGATTCCTGCGTATTACTGCGAGGAATGCGGTGAGATCGTGGTGGATTACGATACGCCGGCCAAATGCCCGAAGTGCAGCGGCACTCATTTCCATCAGGATGAGGATGTGCTGGATACCTGGTTCAGTTCTGCCCTGTGGCCGTTCTCTACATTAGGCTGGCCGGAAAAGACGCCGGAACTGGAATATTTTTATCCGACCAATGTGCTGGTTACAGGATATGACATCATCTTCTTCTGGGTTATCCGTATGGTATTCTCCGGCATTGAAGGCATGGGAGACATTCCGTTTGAACATGTATATATCCATGGTCTGGTGCGGGATGCGGAAGGCCGCAAGATGTCCAAGTCTCTGGGCAACGGCATCGATCCGCTGGAGGTCATCGACCAGTATGGTGCGGATGCGCTGCGTTTTATGTTGACTACAGGCATCACACCGGGCAATGACATGCGGTTTAAGGAAGACCGTCTGGAAAGCTGCCGGAACTTCGCCAACAAGTTATGGAACGCTTCCCGGTTTGTGATTATGAACCTGCAGGATGAAGAGGGCAACTTCAGAGAAATGGCCAAGTGCTGCGCTACCTGCTGCGGCAAGGCCTGCGGTGATGTGACTGACTTCTCCAACATCGCACTAAAGGATGAAGATAAATGGATGATCAGCCGTGTCAACGATGCGGTGGAATATGTGACATCTGCACTGGAAAAATATGATCTGGCACTGGCTGGTCAGAGAATTTACGATCTGATTTGGAACGAGTACTGCGACTGGTACATCGAACTGGTAAAGGCTCGTCTGTGGGGAGACGATGAAGAGGATAAGAAGGTGGTTCGCTTCACGCTGGTAATGTGTCTGAAGAACATGCTGAAGCTGCTGCACCCGTTCATGCCGTTCATCACGGAAGAGATCTGGTCCTTCCTGCCTCACGGCGAAGAACAGAAGGACAATCCGAACAACTATCTGATCCGTGCTTCCTGGCCGGTGGCAAGTGCAGGCTGCTGTTTCCCGGCACAGGAAGCAACACTGGAAATGGCCATGGATGCCATCCGTGCCATCCGCAATATACGTGCGGAGGCAGAAGCTGCACCGAGCAGAAAGCTCCATGCCATCATTCTGGCAGAAGGAGAAAAAGCTGCACGGATTCAGGCTGGCGAACGGTATATAAAGAACCTGGCAAATATCACAGAAATCCGGTTTACAGCATCCAAAGAGGAAGTTCCGGAAGATGTCATGTCTGCAGTGATTGACGGTGCGGAAATCTATATTCCGCTGGATGACCTGGTGGATTATCAGGCAGAACTGGATCGTCTGACGAAGGAAAAGAAGCGTCTGGAAGGCGAAGTGGAACGTGTCGTGAAGAAGCTGTCCAACCAGGGCTTCATCAGCAAGGCACCGGAAAAGGTCATCAACGAAGAAAAAGAAAAACAGGTGAAATACGAAGAAATGCTGGCGAAGGTAACCGCTCGTCTGGAGCTGGTATCTGCCAAGGTGAACGGATAATGGCAGGCGTGAAGGTCTACGAAGACCTGGGAAAGGCGGCGGCTGCGGCTTCTGAAGTCGCAGCCGGTGCCATTACGAAAATTCATGCTTTCGGGAAATTCGGCAGCATTCTGGGACTGGAACGAATGAACGTGCTGCTGGAGCTGCTGGGCAATCCACAGGAGGACCTGAAGGTCCTCCATGTGGCCGGCACCAACGGCAAAGGGTCCATCTGCCGGTATCTTTACTGTGCCCTGCAGGCGGCAGGCTACAAGACGGGACTGTATATCTCTCCATACATCGAAGTGTTTAACGAACGGATCGAAGCAGGGGGCAGCTATATCAGCGATGAAGATTTGGCTGCATATACAGACCGGGTTCTGGAAAAAGTAAAGGTTATGGAAGCCTCCGGCCAGCAGAGCCCGACGGAGTTTGAAGTCATCACAGCTGTCGCATTCCTGTACTTTAAGGAGCAGAACTGTGACTATGTGGTACTGGAAGTCGGCCTGGGCGGTCGGGGAGACTCCACCAATGTGTGCAAAGAGCCGCTGATTTCTGTAATTGCGTCCATTTCCTTTGATCATATGGACCGTCTGGGGAATACCTTGGCAGAGATTGCCGCAGAAAAAGCAGGCATCATCAAGGATGGATGTCCGGTGGTAACCAGCTGCGAGTCAGAGGAAGCATTGGAAGTGATCCGCGCGGCAGCAGAGGAACACCAGAGCATGTACACAGGAACCCGGCATGTACCATATACGATCAAAAAAGAAAGCCTGACCGGCTATACTTTTGATGTGGATTTCCAGGGTGTGGAATTCCATGATCTGGAAATCTCCATGACTGGGGAGCATCAGATAAAAAATGCGGTAGCAGCGCTGGCAGCACTGTGCATTCTGGAAGAACGGGGTGACATCAATCTGCCGCGCACTGCGCTCTACGAAGGATTCAAGGCAGCGAAACAGCCAGGACGGCTGGAAGTACTGGCCGTAGAAACACTGGCTGGAGAAGTGCAGCATGGTGACGAAGTAAAGCCGCTGGTGATTCTGGACGGCGCTCACAACCAGGATGGTGCCAGAGTTCTGAAGAAAGCCATGGAAGCATTCTTCAAAGAGAAAAAAATACTTATGGTGACCGGCATGCTGGCAGACAAAGATGTTGAAGCAGTGACGGGATATTTTGCGCAGATTACGAAGCATTTCGTGGTGACGGAGCCGGATAACCCAAGAAAAATGACTGCGCAGGCGCTGGCAGAGCAGATGGAAAAGCAGGGAGCATGCTGCAGCGCAGAAGCTGATCTGGAAAAGGCCTGCAAGACCGCACTGCAGCGGGCAGATCAGGAAGGGTTTGACGTGGTGCTGTTCGCAGGATCCCTGTATCTGATCGGGGCAGCACGGGGCATTCTCCGCCACCTTTTGGAGGAAAAACGGAAATGATGAAAGTCAGAATGGAAAGTACAACCGAATATGAGAGACTGGTGAAGTTTTTCATTCAGCAGGGTCTGGAGTACGATGAAGACGAGAAGGACTTCAGCAATGTGCTTCATGCCTGGAAGATCACCCAGACCGGGGACTATCTGGTGGCAGGCTGTATTCTCATTAAAGAAGAAGGTCATTTCGTGGTGCAGGGCATCGCGGTGGATCCGGTGCTGCGGAAGATGGGGCTTGGCAAGGTGCTGATGAAAAAGGCCCTGGAAGAAGCCAGAAGCTTGGGTGCGAAGGAACTGCTGCTGGTGGCCAGAAAGCCAGGGTTTTATAAAAAATTGAACTTCACTGTGGTTCCGCCGGAAGAAGCGCCTCAGATCTTTGACTGTCTGGGCTGTCCGCAGTTTCAGACGGAGTGTTTCCCGGAAATCATGAAATATGAGATCCCGGCAGAAGGTCCTGTGCTGAGAGAGGCAGGGGAAGCGTGATGAAAGGCATGAAAGGTCTGCTCAATGTGGAGTACGGCAGCATTCACGCATTTTACTGGATGGCCTATGGGGCGCTTGCAAGCTTTGCGTCGGTTTTCCTTCTGGGAAGAGGGTATTCCAATACGGATATCGGTATGATATTCGCGGTGGGAAGCGTTCTGGCGGTATTTTTGCAGCCGGTGCTGGCAGATGTGGCAGACCGGTCCAGAAAACTGTCTCTGATCGGTGTGTCGCAGCTGGTACTGGCGGTAATCATGGTGCTTACCCTGGGGCTGTTTCTTCTTCAGGAAAAGTCCATAGCGCTTGCTGCCGTCTATGTACTGATCCTGGCGGGAAACACTGCTCTTCAGCCATTGTTTAATTCCCTGTGCTTCAAGCTTTCCGAAAGCGGGATTCATATCAACTTCGGTGTGTGCCGCAGTTTCGGGTCCCTGGCATATTCCATTCTGGTCATGTTCCTCGGAACCATGGCAGAGGAAAAGGGCATTCTGGTTCTTCCGGTGACCGGAGAGCTAGTGATGTTCCTAAATCTGATCAGTCTGGTGCTGCTGACAAATCATTTCCGGAAGGCCTGCGGATCGGGTGAAAACACCAGAGGTGTCGGAGATGCAGAAACTGTCGAAAAATCCGGAAATACCGGACGCAGAGATAAGCCGGAAGAAGAAATAAACTTGATCCAGTTTGCCCGCCGCAATAAGATGTTCTTTCTCATGACCATCGGAGTGCTGGGAATTTATTTCGGAAACGGCGTGCTGAATAATTTCATGCTGCAGGTGATTACGCCGCTGGGCGGAGACAGCGAGGATATGGGACGGATTTATTCTGTCATGGCGTTCCTTGAAATCCCAACCATGGTGCTGTTTGAACAGATCAACCGGAGGATTTCCTGCCAGTGCCTTTTAAAAATTGCATCGGCAGTCTTCGTTGTGAAGACGGCCATGATCTGGCTGGCGGATTCCGTTACGGTTGTTATGCTGGCACAGGGACTGCAGTTGTTTTCCTTCGCATTGTTTTTGCCTGCCATGGTACATTTCATCGACCAGACTATGCACCGGGGCGAAGCGGTAAAGGGCCAGGCCTTGTATACGGCCATGATTACGGTGGCATCGGTGATCTGCAGCCTGCTGGGTGGTGTGATCCTGGACCTGTATGGTGCAGGACGGCTGATGATGCTGTCCACCTTGCTGACGTTTGCGGGAGCAGTGATCATCTCCCTTACCATCGGAAAAATCCATACGAAAAAAGAAGAGACCATCGGGCTGTCCGCATAGGACGGCCTTTTTCTTTTCCGGAATACTTTCTGTCCTCCTTCATAGAATGTAGAGACACTAAAAACGCAGGAGGAGAATATGGAAAGTAATATTGCGGAGCTGTGCGGAATTGTCATGTCGGAACTGGAATTCAGTCACAAAACTTATGGAGAAGTGTTCTATACCTTCGTACTGGGTGTCCAGCGGCGAAGCGGCTACGTCGACGAGATCAACGTGATGATATCCGAACGGCTGATCTACGACAATCCTCCCCGCCGAAACCAGTTTCTGGAGATAAAAGGCCAGATCCGAACGTATAACGAGATGGCAGGAGGAAAAAACAAGCTGAATGTGGTGGTCTTTGCCAGAGAAATCTATTTGTGCGAGGATTTCGGATATTATGAAAACTATATTTATCTGGAGGGCTTTCTGTGCAAAACCCCCATCCGCCGTACGTCTCCTCTGGGTCGCGACATCTGTGACATGATGGTGGCTGTCAACAGGATGTATAATAAGTCGGACTACATACCGTGTATTGCCTGGGGCAGAAATGCCGGCTACGGAGAAAAGCTGACTGTAGGAACCCGCCTGCTGCTGGAAGGACGGCTGCAGAGCAGGGAGTACAAAAAGAAGCTGGAAGACGGAACCGTGGAAAATCGAAAGGCATTTGAGGTTTCTATACTGAAGATGGAGGAAATATAGCGTTTCGCTGTAAAATTTGCGTATAATTTGTCTGCTGACAGCGAGATTCGCCTTGAACCTGCACATAGGCTGTGTTATAATTTAACTTATTATTTCAGACTATGGAGGGAAACATCATGTTCGATATGAACGGTAATGATAACAGCACGTATAACGTAGACAATTTCGAGTTTATCAAAAAGACCTCTCCGGTTGTGGGTGGCTTCATCGAAAAAGAGTATAACCGGCAGAAGAATAATGTGGAGCTGATCGCTTCCGAAAACTACTGCTCCGAAGCAGTACTGGCAGCCTGCGGCAGTTGTCTGTCCTGGAAATATGCGGAAGGATATCCTTATGTGAGAACTTCCGGTAATACCAGCCGTTACTATGGCGGAACGGAATTCATCGACCAGCTGGAAGAGTACTGCTGTGACCAGTGGAGAAAGGTATTTGATACGGACTACCACGTAAATGTACAGCCCCACAGTGGTTCTCAGGCGAACTTTGCGGCATATAAGGCGATTCTGAATCCTGGAGACACCATTCTGTCCCTGACCCTGGACAACGGCGGCCATCTGACCCACGGCTCCTCTGTAAACTTCAGCGGCAAGCTCTATAACATGGTGTTCTACGATGTGGACGAGAGAGGATATATCGACATGGCGGATGTGAGAAAGAAAGCACTGGCATGCCGTCCGAAGCTGATCCTCACCGGTGCTTCTGCATATTCCAGAACCATCGACTTCCCTGCCTTCGCGGAAATTGCCAGGGAGGTGGGTGCTTACTTCATGGTGGATATGGCCCATATCGCCGGTTTGGTAGCAGGCGGCGCACATCCGTCTCCGTTCGGATATGCAGACATCATCACCACCACGACGCATAAGACCCTGCGCGGACCGAGAGGCGGTCTGATTTTCGCACGGCAGGAACTGGCGAAGAAGGTGGACAGCGCTGTATTCCCGTATGCACAAGGCGGTCCGCTGGAACACATCATCGCAGGAAAGGCTGTCTGCGCCGAAGAAGCACAGACTCCGGAATATAAAGAATATGTACACCAGGTTGTGAAGAACTGCAAGGCTCTGTCCGATGAATTCATCCGCCTGGGATATAAAGTGGTAACCGGCGGTACGGACAATCATCTGATCCTTCTGGATCTGTCCGATGAACCGTTCAGCGGCAGAGTACTGCAGGAACGGTGCGACGAAATCGGCATTACCCTGAATAAGAACTGCGTACCTTGCGAAAAGAGAAGCCCAAAGGAAACCTCCGGTGTCCGGATTGGTACGGCGCCGATGACAACCAGAGGCTATAAGGAAGAAGACTTCGTGAAAGTCGTACACCGCATCGACGAACTGATTCAGAAACTGAGAGAAGAGGTCAAATAAGAATGAAAAAGTACAAGCTTGCGATTTTTGATTTGGATGGTACGCTGCTGGAAACGCTGGAGGATCTGCATGACAGCACCAACCATGCCCTTGTTTCCCAGGGGCTTCCTCCGAGGACGCTGGATGAAGTGCGAAGGTTCGTGGGAAACGGGATCCATAAACTGATCGAGCGCGCCGTACCGGAAGGCAGCAGCAGTGAGACGGTGGAACAGGTCTTCGAGGAGTTCAAAACATGGTATGCGGTCCACTGCAACGATAAAACTAGTGCCTATGACGGAATCAAGGAAATGCTTCTGGCCCTCAGAAAGGCTGGGGTTCGCACTGCAGTGGTTTCCAACAAGGCAGATTTCGGCGTGCAGACACTTTGCAAAACATATTTTTCCGGCCTTCTTGATGTTGCCGTAGGGCAGCGTGAGGGCATACGGTTAAAGCCGGCGCCGGATTCGGTCAACGAGGTACTCCGTCTGCTGGAGATCCGAAGAGAGGATGCAGTCTACATAGGAGATTCTGACGTGGATATCGATACGGCCCGAAATGCGGGGATGGATTGTATCAGCGTTACCTGGGGTTTCCGCAGAAGAGAGTTTCTGCTGGAACACGGTGCAGTCATCCTGGCGGATAAGCCGGAGAATCTTGAGGAGATTATCTGCGGCTGACGACTGCATTTGTGTATAATAAATGAATCATTTGGAGGTTACATGTATATTCATGTGGCCTCTTTTTTATGAAAAAAACACTTGGCGAAGTGGGGCTGAATCTTGCATGAGGATTGATTTGACTGCATTGACGCGGCCTATAATGTATTGCAAAAAAGGAGGACGCATTCTTATGATCGAAGTGCATCACTTATGCAAGCGTTACGGAAATCAGAAAGCGGTAGATGATATTTCTTTTACCAGCGAGAAAGGTCATCTGGTAGCAGATGATACGCCGGAGAATCTGGAAAAGCTGTTCGCCGGAAATACCACTATAGAACTGACGGCCAGGGCGGAGGATGGAGAAATCCGAGAGATGCTTTCTTTTGTCAGCGGAATTCGCACCATCAGCTGCAGTGCACCGCGGCCTGGAAGAAACGGAGAACCTGAAACGGAAGTATCGATTGAGACCGACGGAAATGTGGACATTCGTGAGGAACTGTTTGACGCATTTGCAGCGGCAGGGAAGAAATTCATCCGGCTGGAACAGAAAAAAGCAAATCTGGAAGACGTATTCCTGGAACTGACCGAAGAGGAGGTGAAAACAAATGAAAGCCATATTCAGACGGGAGCTTAGGTTTTATTATCACTCTTTTACAGGATATGCGTTTGCAGCGGTTCTGCTGCCTTTTGCAGGAATCTATACTATGGCCATCTGCCTGCAGAGCGGATATTCCAATTTTGAATATGTCCTTGGAAATATCGGATTTATTTTTCTTTTGATTGTACCGATTCTGACCATGCGGACCTTTGCAGAGGAAAAAAGCAGAAAACTGACCAGCTGCTGTATTCCCTGCCTACCGGTATGCTGCGGATCGTAATAGGGAAATATCTGGCGCTGCTGCTTGTGTTTCTGGTTCCTGTGATAATACTCAGCACATATCCGCTGGTGCTTTCCATGTATGGAGAACTGGAGATGAAAACGGTGTATTCTACCATTTTCGCATTCTTCCTGCTTGGGGCTTCTCTGCTTGCAATCGGCATATTCATTTCCACACTGACAGAAAGCCAGCCATTTGCAGCGGGAGGTACCTTCGTGGTGCTGCTGCTTGACTATCTGTCACCCAGCCTGGTAGATTTCCTGCCGGCAGGGGGGAGTATAGTCAGCGCACTCTGCCTGCTCACACCGCTGGAAAACTTTCTGTATGGAATTTTTGATATCAAGGGGATTGTATTATATCTGAGCACGATTATCTTGTTCCTGTTTCTTACGGTGCAAGCTCTGGAGAAACGGAGGTGGAGCTGATGAAGCGGAAAATAAATAGGAATACAGTGCCGAAAAAAATAAAAATGCTGGCATCGAAGAAGAATGTCCGGCTGGGTACCTATACCACCGCAACTACCGCCGTTGTCATCGCCCTGCTTCTGGTACTGAACCTGAGCGTGCGTGCTTTGCCGGAAAAATACATGGCTCTGGATACCACCTCCACAGGAGTATATTCCATCTCGGATCAGACGAAAGAGATTGTCGGCGGACTGGAACAGGATCTGCCCATCTACTATATTGTGCAGGATGGAAGCGAGGATGGGACGGTGCTGCATCTGCTTGAGAATTATAAAGATCTGTCCGGCCATATAGAAACAGAGCAGGTCGATCCGGTGGAAAATCCGAATTTCATAAATCAGTATGCCGGTTCCGACGCCAATACCAACAGTCTGGTGGTGGTAAGCGGAGAACGGTCCAGATATGTGGATTATTACGACATCTATGAGAGTGAATATAACTATTCCGACACGGGAGGCTACGTTCAGTCAACTTCCTTTAACGGCGAAGGGGCGCTGACTTCTGCGATTCAGTATGTCACGTCGGGAGAAGTGATCACAGCATATGCCCTGGAGGGTCACGGAGAGTCAGAAATGGATTCAGGACTGGGAACTGCCGTGGAACAGGCCAATATGATAGTGAATTCGCTGAATCTTCTGACAGAAGGAGAAATCCCTTCGGACTGTGATTTTCTGATCATCAACGGTCCTGCGGCAGACCTGTCCGCCAGCGAAGCGAAGATACTGAGAAACTATCTGAAAAACGGAGGACGGCTTCTGCCGATGACGGACTGTACCAGTGAAAGTCTGCCGAATCTGTATGGCGTGATGTCGGATTATGGCGTGGAACCGGTGGAGGGCATGGTTGTAGAAGAACACTTGTCTCTTTTGTTTCAGAAGACGCGGACTCTGTATCCTGGACCTTTGAAGGGGAAAACGGAGAGGAAAGCTATCAATTGGAGAAACAGGACGGAATCTGGGTCTGGCCGCAGGACACCGGATACGCTGGAAAGCGTTGAGGAAGAGAATGAATCGGAAACGGAGGATGCATCCGAGGAATAACCTGATATGTTCCTTCAAAAAAACTTAAAAAACTGAAAAAAAATAGTGCAAAGCTGCGCGAAGTATGGTAATATAGTTTCGTGGTTTTTCGAAACCATATTTCATATCCTATGTGGGGCATTAGCGCAGCTGGGAGCGCACCACACTGGCAGTGTGGGGGTCAGGGGTTCGAATCCCCTATGCTCCACCATTTTGAATGAAAACCCTGAATTCTTAGCGATTTCAGGGTTTTTTCATACAGTAACAGAAGTGCATTTGCATGATTTTGTATTTTTTTGCACACTTTTAGCGGATTCCGCAATAATATTGCTTGCTTTTTCATACAATTTCTGTTATACTAGGAACGTATTCAGGATATAGACGTGGATTGTGCATCTGATGCGTGTTTCATTGTTGGGTATTTGAAACGCGGTCGGGTGCTTTTTTCTTTCATTCTTGGGTATATTCTTAGGGTACAAATTTTGAAAAACGGAGGTACCTGAATATGAGTACTGGTACAGTGAAATGGTTTAATGCTGAAAAAGGCTACGGCTTCATCACGGATGAAGCAAACGGAAGCGACCTGTTTGTACACTTCTCTGCCATCAATGCAGAAGGTTACAAGACTCTTACAGAAGGACAGAATGTTTCCTTTGACGTAGAACAGGATCCAAAGAATGCTGACAAGCTAAGAGCAGTAAATGTAACTGTCCTCTAGGCACCATCGTCAGACATAACTGCAGACAGAGATTGAAAAGCGTACATGGATTCAGAAAATGCCACCTGCCGCGGGCCGGTGGTGTTTTTTTGTTCTTTCACGTATTGAAGGGTACAGTTAGAAAAAAAGAGCTGCAATACAATAAACTGTATATATAAAAAAATATAAAATTGCTTATTTTAATGAATTCACTTCTGGTGTATGATATAACTGTTGACAAAATAAAATCAAAAGAACGGAAGTGGACAATTATGGAACATACAAGAAATAAAACCTATGAACTCGTTATCACAGCATTATTCATCGCACTGACCTATGTGGCGACCTGGCTGATTAATATCCGCCTTCCTCTGATTGGAAGCGGCGGCCTGATCCACCTGGGAAATGTGCCTCTGTTTGTGGGAGCCATGTTGTATGGCCGGAGAACCGGTGCACTGGCAGGTGCTTTCGGCATGGGGCTGTTTGATCTGTTCAGCGGATGGACCGCATGGGCGCCGTTTACCTTCGTCATCGTCGGCGCAATGGGATATGTAGTTGGCCTGATGGCTGAAAAGAAGCCGTTTCAGAATATCATGGTAAACAATATAGTTTCCATTCTGCTGGCACTGGTTATCAAGATTGTGGGCTATTATCTTGCAGAAGTGATTCTTTACGGCAACTGGGCGGCACCGTTGGGGTCCATTCCGGGGAATGTCGTACAGGTTGCTGTTGCCGGTGTGATCGTTCTGGTCTTCATCCAGCAGCTGAGAAAATATGTAAAGACACTGTAGACTACAGGAGGGATTTGATATGTATCAGATTATGACAGCAGGACCGACACAGGTCAGAGAAAACGTGAGAATGGCCCGGAGTCTGGAATGTACCAATCCGGATCTGGATCCTGCATTTTATGACTTTTATAAAGAAACCTGCGATTTGCTTTCGAAGGCGGTGAACACAGAAAATAAAGCTCTGATCCTGGGCGGAGAAGGAATCCTGGGGCTGGAAGCAGCGTGTGCTTCTCTGACGGAGCCCGGTGACCGGGTGCTGGTCATCGATAACGGTATATTCGGTAAAGGGTTCGCGGACTTCGTGAAGATATACGGCGGGGAACCGGTTTCCTTCGTTTCCGATTACCAACGTCCTGTGAAAGTGGAGGAGCTGGAATCGTTTCTGGAAAAAGACAGTGACTTCAAATATGCTACCGTGGTTCACTTGGATACACCAAGCGGCGTTATCAACGATGTGGAAGAAATCAGCAAGCTGCTGGATCGTTACGGCATTATGACCGTGGCCGATTCTGTGGCAGGCCTGTTCGGAGAGAAGCTGGATCTTTCCAACAGCAAAATCGACATCCTCTGTGGTGGTTCACAGAAAGCGCTTTCCTGCCCGCCGGGACTGACCATGCTCTGGGTCAGCGACCGCGCCTTTACCGCCATGGAGAACAGAAAGACGCCGATTGCCGCTTTTTACGCAAACATCCTCAACTTTAAGGATTACTACGAAAATCAGTGGTTCCCGTATACTATGCCGATCAGCGACATCTGCGGATTGCGGGCTGCACTGGATAATTATTTCGAAATGCAGGATACAATTTATGACCGTCATGCACGGATTGCGGCTGCAACAAGGGCGGCATTGCAGGAAGGCGGACTGGAACTGTATCTGAAAGACGGATTTTCAAATAATGCGACAGCCATTATGGTACCGGAAGGTATTACGGATCACGACATTCTGGACGGCATGCTGAAAGATTATAACATCATGCTCTCCGGCTGTTTCGATATGCTGGCGGGTATCGTGGTCCGCATCGGACATATGGGGGAAAATGCCTATGAAGACAAGGTGGAGGCGACGCTGAAAGCGCTGCAGGGCACGCTGGAAAAGAAAGGAATCGCTGTAAAATGCGATATGGCCGACGCCTTCCGGAAGAACCTGCAGATATAACCTGAAGAAAACAACTGACAGCAAAGAATCTGACTGTCCCGCGGCGAAAACGGGACAGTTTTTTCATATTGTCTATATTCAAACCGCAGAAGTTGTGCTATACTGACAATTACGCATATTTTTCGAAAAGAGGCTGATGTATAGAAATGGAAAACAGAAACTTTCTCGGAACAGAACCGGTGGGGAAACTGTTTCGGAAACTGGCCATGCCTGCAGTGGTGGCACAGATTATCAATCTTTTATATAACATGGTAGACAGGATCTACATCGGACATTATGATCCCACCGGTCTGGCACTGACCGGACTGGGCGTATGCATGCCTGTCATTATGGCAGTTTCTGCCTTCGCCGGGCTCATCGGTATGGGCGGTGCGCCGCGGGCATCCATCCTCATGGGAAAGCGGGAGCAGGAAAACGCTGAAAAAACTCTGGGAAACTGCTTTACTATGCTGCTGCTTATGAGCGCAGTGCTGACAGCAGCTCTGGCTGTATTCGGCGAAAATCTGCTGCTGGCTTTCGGTGCCAGCGAAAACACCGTAGGTCCGGCACTGCAGTATTTAAATATTTATCTGCTGGGTACTGTTTTCGTACAGATTGCATTGGGTATGAACGCCTTCATCTCTGCCCAGGGATTTACGAAAATCGGCATGCTTTCTGTTGTGATCGGCGCAGTGATCAATATTATCCTGGACCCGATCTTCATCTTCCTGCTGGATCTGGGAGTCCGCGGCGCAGCCATTGCCACGGTTCTGGCGCAGGGCGTTTCGGCGGCATGGATTCTCTTCTTCCTGTCAGGTAAGAAAACCCAGCTCCGTATTCAGAAACGGTATCTTCGTCCATGTGCGAAAATTCTGCTGCCGTGCCTGGCGCTGGGAGCATCGCCCTTTATCATGCAGTTTACAGAAAGTATCCTGTCCGTTTGCTTTAATACTTCGCTTTTGAAATACGGCGGAGATATCGCTGTCGGCAGTATGACCGTTCTTTCTACGCTGATGCAGTTCTGTATGCTGCCGCTTTCCGGACTGACCCAGGGCGCACAGCCAATCACCAGCTTCAATTACGGGGCAGGTAATGCAGATCGGGTTCGTGCATCCTTCCGCCTGCTGCTGCGGACCTGTGTGATTTATTCGGTGACCGTCTGGGTGCTGACCATGGCTTTCCCTGAAGTGTTTGTTCGCCTGTTTAACAGCGGAAATCCGCAACTCATTGACTATGCGGCTCGCATGCTGCGCATTTACTGCGGCCTGCTGTTCCTCATGGGAATTCAGATTGCCTGTCAGCAGACCTTCGTCGCCATCGGCAATGCGAAGACCTCATTTTTCCTGGCCTGCCTCAGGAAGATTCTGCTGCTGATTCCGCTCATTTATATTCTGCCGCACTTCTTTGCGGATAAGGCGTTCGCCGTCTTTCTGGCAGAGCCGGCAGCGGACCTGCTGGCGGTTTCTGCCACCGTATGTCTCTTCGCAAAACAGTTCCGTCAGGCCATGTCGGATATGCAGGGCAAATCAGATTCTCAGGAGGTTACGAAATGATTTTATACTTTTCCGGTACAGGAAACAGTCATTACGCGGCAGAGGCGATTAGCAGGGCACTGGCAGAAGAACCGGTGTCCATCAACGAATATATGAAAAAAGGAGAGTATCCGGAACTGACTTCAGAATCGCCGTGGCTCATCGCTGCACCGACCTATGCATGGCGGCTTCCAAAGGTTGTGGAGGAATTCATTCGACGCAGCACCTTCCATGGAAACCGCGAAGTTCGGTTTGTGCTGACCTGCGGTGACAGCATCGGCAATGCCGGAGCCTATGCGAAAGAATTATGTGAGGAAAAAGGGCTTGTTTACCGCGGCATGGCGGATCTGGTCATGCCGGAAAACTATATTACACTGTTCAAAGCACCGGATGAAAAAGAAGAACAGAGTATCATGAAAGAAGCAGACCAGAGGCTGCAGGAAATCATCGAAGATCTGCAGGCAGGCAGGGACTTGACACAGCGCTGCGGCAGACAGAAGCTTCTCAGTGCAATTGTCAATCCATGCTTTTATCCTCTCTTCGTGAAGGCAGGGCCGTATTACGCAAAAGAAAACTGTAATGGGTGCGGATTTTGCGAAGAAATCTGTCCGCTGGGAAACATCCGCATCAAAGAGGGAAAACCGGTCTGGGGAAACAACTGTACCCAGTGCATGGCATGCATCTGTGGCTGTCCGTCCGAAGCCATCGAGTACGGAAAAAAATCCAGAGGAAAACGCCGTTACTGGTGCAAACCCTTTGACAAGCGGGACGAAAATGAGGTAAAATAAAATTTAGTGCATAAAGGTAAAGCTTGAAATAAGGAGCAAAAGAAAATGGAAGAAAGAAGCACATTCATCAGAAAACTGCCGATTCCTATGGAAATCAAGGAACGGTACCCACTGACGAAATCTGTCACGAAAATCAAACTGGAGCGGGACGAGGAGATCGCGAAGGTTTTTAAGGGCGAAAGCGATAAATTCCTGCTGATTATCGGTCCGTGCTCTGCGGATAATGAAGATTCTGTCATGGACTACATCAGCCGCCTGGCGAAGGTTCAGGAGAAGGTGAAGGATCGTCTGATCCTCATTCCGAGAATCTATACCAATAAGCCGAGAACCACCGGGCAGGGCTATATGGGCATGGTTCACCAACCGGATCCTGAGAAGGAAGAAGACCTGCTGGAAGGTCTGATTGCTATTCGCCGGCTTCATACCCGGGCCATTGATGCCACGGGCCTGACTTGCGCCGATGAGATGCTGTATCCGGAAAACTACAAGTACCTGTCGGACCTTCTGGCTTATGTGGCAGTGGGTGCCCGTTCTGTGGAGAACCAGCAGCACCGGCTGACGGCCAGCGGCATGAGCGTTCCTGTGGGTATGAAGAATCCGACCAGCGGCGGCATGTCTGTCATGCTGAATTCCATCATCGCAGCACAGGTACCGCATAAGTTTATCTACAGAGGCTGGGAAGTGAAGACCCAGGGAAATCCTCTGGCCCACGCCATTCTTCGGGGCTCTGTCAATAAGCACGGACAGAATCTGCCGAATTATCATTATGAAGATCTGCGTCTGCTGTATAATCTGTACACGGAGCAGCATCTGGAGAACATGGCAGTTATCGTGGATACCAACCACAATAATTCCGGTAAGAAGTATCTGGAACAGATCCGTATTGCCCACGAGGTCATGGACTCCCGCCGCTACAGCGAGGATATCCGCGTCATGGTCAAAGGGCTGATGATCGAGTCCTACATCGAGGACGGCGCGCAGAAGATCGGAGAAGGTACTTACGGCAAGTCCATAACCGACCCGTGTCTGGGCTGGGAAAAATCCGAAAGACTGATCTACGATATCGCAGAAAGCGTATAAGAAAAGAAAAATGCGGCATGCATCCCATGCTGCATTTTTTTATAGGTACTGCAGGAAAATGGCGTGGGTTTTTCTGCGTGGATCTGTATCATGGTACAAAGGGGTAATTTCAGGAAAGAAAAGAGGGAAGGAAAGGAGGCACTCGGATGGCGGAAAGGGAAAAAACATCAGAAACCAGCATGACGCGTCTGCCGGTGGAGGAAGTGATCCGCCTGCACAGAGGCCTTCTTTACTATGTCATCCGGCCCATTACAGGGGATGAGCACCGGGCCGATGACTGCTTCAGTGTGATCTGTGAGATCCTGCTGAAAAACTATGACAAATATGATCCTTCCAGGGGAACCCTGACTTCCTGGCTGACCCGGCTGGCACGAAACGCCGCGCTGAACTTCGTGCAGAACCGGAAATACGAAATGACGGCGGGAGAAGAAAAGGATGCGGCGGAAATGACGGATCTGGCCGACCTGCGGACGCCGGAAGACGCCCTTCTGCGAAAAGAAGCCATG
>JAEDMR010000001.1 GCA_016302925.1 Bacillota bacterium | reverse complement strand
ATGATTTGATTTTTTCACCCAATGTCCGATTGCACTTACTGTTGGATTAAAAATCCATATTTTAATACAATGCAGAGAGTTGTCACTTCAAGCTCGCATGAATTCATCCACAAGCCCTCGTATCGGCATCTGCCAGCCGAAGCGACAGCTCATAGCCGTGTATTCTGGACTCCATAGGTTCTCCCATAAGAACCGGATTCATAGGAGTGATTTCCGCACTGTGAATCGCTCCCATGCCCTGAAAGTACTGCCTCAGCCTTCCCCCCTCACCCACAGGTAAAATCCGCATGCTGCCGTTCTCCATTTATCGTGAGGGTATAAATCTCATCTCCGCTCTATTTGTAATCGCCGTCCAATTAGTCAGCAATGCGTGACATGCTGTCTGGATCCCCGCAATAACTGGCCATTACCATTTTTCCTTCACACCATTTTGCACCAATCCAACCAATCCAAATGCGCTTTTATTCATTCTAGTTACTCTTCAATCACCACTTCTCGACAGTTCCGATCCAAAACATGTGCTGTTACAGAGCCAGTCGAACTGCAGAGTTCCTTTTCAATGATTTTTTTCAAAGCCGCCTGAGCTTCTAACATCCGCGGCACATCTTCCTCTGATACAGTCTCAATGCACATAAATGCATTGACTGTATCTTCAGTCAGCATTGTGCGTACCGATTCTCGCCAGTTCAGGCAACGGCAGATGGCGCCGGCATCATCTTTATAAATCACTTCGCCTTCATATGGCGGCTCACTCTTATCACTTCCATAGGTAATGAAATCCTCCCCACCTTCAGCCACTGTCAAACAAATATCGCCCTGAAAAGCGTCGATATTTTCACCGCCAACCGGCACACCATATCGCAAAGATACTCCATTGTACAAATCTACCAGAGGATTGATGCATCCAATGGTTCCGCCCTTAGATACACGTTTCAGCATAGCCTCAATAGAGCAGCGAGCTCCTTTCTTGGTTCGAAACTTGTAGAATGCATCTCTCCATGTTCGTATCACAGGATTTTGGGCGAATTCCGGGTCCGCCACATGCTGCAAAGCAGTCTGACCGCTTTCTTTCAGATATTTCGCATATTTATCTTCTGTTTCTATCTGATTATTGATACCTCGACAAACAAGAATGCCAATCTTCGCATGGACAACAATGACGCAGAACGGAGCATCCGAAAATTCTGTGTGGGCAAGCATAGCTGGCACATCATAGGCTCCCGGCGCGGAGCCAGAGCAAGCGCCATTCTCTACAGTATAGCAGAAACATCCAAAGCCAACGGACTGAAGCCATACGAATATTTCAAGTATCTCCTCGAACAGATGCTGGCGCATCTGGATGACAAGCCGGCTGATTACATAGACGACTTGCTGCCATGGTCTGAAAAGATACCGGAATATTGCAGGTTGAAAACATTTGAATAGTTAATACTCGCCGCCTGCAAGGGCGGCACTTTTTTAGGCCACGTATGTGGTTTACCATTTACGATAATGTGAATGATTCCTCTGCGCAGCGCTGTAGAAAAAGACCGCCTGCGATTTTTCGCAAGCGGTCTGTGCATCGATATGTAATTTTCTTTTATTTATGATTCGCCTGGTGTTCAAGCATTCGATAATCGATTTTTCCTATTTTTGTAAGCGGATAGGAAGACACAAATTCATATGCTTCCGGTCTGAAACACTCTGCCAGGTTCTCACAGCAGAATTTCCGTAATGTGTGTTCTGCATCTGCAATATCCGCATTCCGATCTTTCAATTTTATATATGCTTTCGATACCTGATTTTTTGTTTTGTGTGCAATCGGAATGATTGCGCAGTTTTCAATCAGAGGATGTGTTAGTAATACCTTTTCGATATCAGCAGCAAATACTTTTTTCTGTTCTCCGTTTGCTATATATAAGAAGTATCGTTTTATTCTACCGGTAATAAAAACAAATCCATCCGCAGAAATATAACCAAGATCGCCCGAGTGGAGCCATTTACAACCATCCTGATGAATATATACCGTTTCGTCCTCGCCGCTGATGTAACCATTCATGAGAGATGGTGTAAGAATGCAAATTTCACCTTCTTCGCCATAGCGCAGTTCTTCGCCGGTTTCCAAATCAAATGCCGCGATACTATTTTTGCAAAACGGAACCCCAACACTTCCTAAGCAATGTACATTCTTGAAGTTCGTTGCCACACCCGCACTTACTTCAGATAGCCCATATCCGTTCATAAGGAATCCTTTTGCACCCTGCCTTTTGAGATAGGCATTGACCTTTTCTTCCAGATGAACAGGCAATTTATCTCCGCCGCTGGTTGGTTCTATCAGAAAAGACAGATCAATATTCAGATTATCTTCTGCCAATTGTGTCCACATGGCAGGGCCAGAAAGAATATGATTGGGTTTGTATTTTTTCAAAATATCACTTAATCGATCCGCCATTGGAATTCGGACAATCAATGTCAGACCGGCCATCAATGGCAAATGAAGAGATGGACCTATTCCGTAGGCAATAAACAGCGGAAAAAACTGCAGCCAGGTTTGCCCGCGATCCAGACCTGCGTCACATAGAATATACTGGTATGCGGTAGAAATAATCGCTTTGCTGCTGAGCATAACGCCTTTCGACCCTCCGGTCGTGCCACCTGTATATGTAATTACTGCCACACTCTCGGCATCTCTAAAAGTCTCCACAGAAGTACCTTTTGCGATAAAATTTTTCCATTTAATAAAACGACAATCATCCGGAAGGACTTTTGGTTTCATTCCCTTCAGATATTGTGCTGCGATCCTCGTCATCTTTCCCATGGAGTCTGTGACATTCATCACCACTATTTTTTCAAGTGAGGTATGTTCCTGAATTGCTATTATCTTGTCCAGGAAATTGTCTATCGTAACGAGTAGTTTTGAATTCGTATCCTTGATATACCTGATTAATTCCTTTGTATCAGAAAGGCCGCTCACCATGTTTGCTATGGCTCCGATTTTATTGATTCCGTACAGCAGATATACTGTCTCCGGAGAATTCAGGGAGCAGACTGTTACAGTATCCCCACACCTGATTCCGGATGCTGCCAATGCGCCTGCAACCTTATCAATATTTTCAAATAAGGTCGCATAAGATATCCTGTTTCCATAGTATTCCATGGCTATGCTATGCAGATTGTCTTGATTGCATTTCCATAGATTCTCGTAAAGTGTATCCTCTGGAAGTTCAGCTCGAATTGCTTCTTCTGAGTAATATTTCAGCCAGGGCTTATCTATGGATGGATAGCCCGTCAGTTTCTGTTCGTTCATGGTCGTTCCTCTTTTCAATTTTCTTGTAGATGCAGGAAGATAAAATAGACTATCCGCCTCTACGGATAGTCTATCATATTTGATATCATGAGTTGAACAATCGCAGTCCATCTTACCATGGTGAAATCATCCGTAATTGTTCATAGACATCTTTCTCAAAACAGCTGTAATTCTGCTCCTCCGCCTTTTGAAACCATACAGAAGCCAGCTTTTGCTGTCTGCGCTTCTCCTCCGTTGTGTCCGCCGCATCACCGGCTGCCAGTGCCAGTTTACCCAGGGTAAGGCTTGCTCTTGCACTCCCGTCATAAGAGGCTTTTTCCAGAGAATGTCGGTACTTCTTTTCATCCGGGCTGAGCCCATCCTCATCATAAAAACACTGCGCCAGATGGAAAGATGCGTCAGAATAATTCATTCCGGATGCCTTCTCCAGCATATCCTTCGCTTCCTCTATATGCCCTAGCCGCAGATCCAGCATGGCAAGTTCATCCATGGCATACACATTGCCCATGGCTACCGCCCGCTTCCACCTGGTGCGAGCAGTCTGCTCTCCGGTCAGACCAGCCTTGGCCAACGCCTGCTTTCGGTACGGTTCGTAAACAGGGTTGTCCAGAAACTGCGCTGCTTTGATGGGCCCCCAAAAGGAACCCATTCGCTCCGCCTGGTCAAAATAACCGATCGCGGTAGCCAGTTCCGCTACAATCTCTTGGAACCGCCTTTCTACCCCGGGTTGTTTCAACAACTTTTCCGCCCGCAGCAGGGCCAGATCACCTAAACCACTCACCGCGTGGTGAAACTTCTGCTCGGCCGCCAGCCGAAAATAACGCTCCGACTCCTCCATCCGCTGTTTTTCGGTCAGATCGCCGGTATCCCCATGAAGAAGCATATGTCCATAGGAATACAGCGCTGGGGCATAAGGTGGTTGGCTGGATGCCGCCTGCTTGAAGTAATGAGCTGCCTGCTCCAGATTGCGCTCTACCACATACTTTCCATGGGGTCCACCAGCTAAATTTTTTACCACGAATTCCATGCCCACATAATAGAAGCCCGCCAGATTGCTGCAGGCAATCACATTCTGTCCTGCCATGCGCCGCAGAGCAAAAAAGTAATCGATGCTGGTGAATTCATAGCAGTCGCAGGTCAGGTAATACTCCTCGATCTGCCGCTTCATGCTGACCTTTCCAAACGGCATTTCCTCCCCGGATTCTTCAGGATTGCGTCTTTCTTCCAAATGCGTCTGCACAATCTCGTACAGGATGGAGGCCAGCAGCATCTCGTCCGCTGTTTCAGCCCGGGCTAAGATTCCTGATGCGTAGGAGAGCTCTGTCTTCAGCCGCAGGAACAGATCGTTAAGATTCGTATTGCGGCGGATTGCACTGTACCGGATTACCGCCTCAAGTCGCCTGCAGATCTCACTTTTCAGCTCAGACTGTGCATAGTGGATGCAGTGGAATTTAGGGATGCCCATACCCGGACAGTCATTGATATGCTTTCCGATATTGCTGGAGCTTTTATCCAGTCCATTTTTGAAAAACATCTCGATACCCTGCATTTTTGGATCTTTCTGCTTCTTGTGTTCTGCTGTCCGCATATACGCAGCCATTTCCTCCTGGAATGCTTCCGGATTTGTCATGCCGAAAATCGCATTATAAAAGCAAACCTGATTCTCAAACAGTTTGTTTCCCTTTCCGGACAGGATTTTTTGCAGTTTTCTCAGCACTGTCTCCTTTTGAAACATCTTACGACTCCTCCGATAAGTCCCTGTGCGCACCATAGACGGTTCTTCAGATTATTATCCTTAATTGAATAATTATATAATACCATGGTGATCCCATGCAAGCGAAAGGCTAAAATCACCATGGTTATTTTGGTTATTTCCGATGTAGGAGATTTCCATGTATTGAAAAAAGCACTTGCAGCAATCATATCCACTGTAAGTGCTCTGTTTTTCGATGTAGGTGTTATTTTTTCGTGTTTGATCAAAAGGATCCTCACAGGTATTACTCGGCTTTTTCCAGCAGCTGCAGGGTTCCCAGTACTTCCATCAGGATGCCGTTCTTCATGGCATCTTCGTCCGGATGATAATATTCGCTGTGAATGTTCTGCGGCATTTCTTCTTTGCCGGAATTAGTGCCTACATTCATATAAAGACCGTCGCACCGCTGGGTGAAGAAGGCGAAGTCGTCGGCTCCCAGGCTCGGCTCCGGCATGAAGTGCATCATCTCTTTTCCCAGCAGCCTTTCTGCCAGTGCTTCCATTTCCTCGCAGACTTCATCACTGTTAATCAGGGAAGGATAGCCGTCTGTCAGCTGCACATGGGCTTTGGCGCCATAACCGGCAGCGATACCTTCTGCTGTTTCGGTGATTCTCCGCTTCAGGGTCTTCATGGTATCCGGATCCAGTGCACGGATGGTGCCGGACAGGTGTGCACTTCCCGCTACGATGTTGTCCTTGGTGCCTGCGTGGAACTGGCCCACCGTAATGATTCCTGCGTTGGTCGGTGCCAGATTCCGGCTGAGAATGCTCTGAAATGCAGTTACAATCTGAGACGCTGCTACAATGGCGTCCACGCCGCCTTCCGGATGTGCGCCATGGCAGGATACGCCTTCCACCTCGATCTGCAGATCACAGGTTGCTGCGTTCATCTTTCCCCGGCGGAATTCAATGGTTCCGGTCGGCAGATACGGTGCCACGTGAAACGCAAGAACAGCACCCACCTGTGGGTTTTCCATGCAGCCATCCTGAATCATCTGGTCTGCGCCTCCTACCGTTTCTTCTGCAGGCTGGAAGAACAGTTTCACGGTACCTCTGAACTCGTTTTCCAGTGTTTTCAGAATTTTTGCGCTTCCCAGCAGCATGGCAGCGTGCATATCGTGACCGCAGGCATGCATCACGCCGTCGTTCACGGATTTATACGGGCAGTCTACTTCTTCCTGAATCGGAAGCGCATCGATATCTGCGCGGATCCCCACCGCTTCATACTTGCGGCTGTCGCCTGCAGGGGCCTTTCCCTCAATAATGCCCACTACGCCGTGACCGCCGATGTTGGTTTCGTTCGGGATGCCCCATGCAGTCAGATATTCACTGATCTTCGTCATGGTTCTTTCTTCCTGCTCGGACAGTTCCGGATGTTGGTGAAAATCCCGGCGGATCGCCACGATTTCATCGAAATATTCTGCAATCAGTTGTTTTACTTTTTCTTCCATCATTATGAACTTCTCCTCCCGCTTCAGGTTCCCCTGAAAGCCTGTATACTCGTATACTCTGATTATATCTTCAAACCGGGTTTATTGCAACGGTTTCTACAGAAGACTTCCCAGGAAATATACGACCAGGGCGCACAGCCATGCAATGGCGCACTGCAGTACCACCACGCCCGCTGCCCATTTGCCGCCCAGCTCTCTCTTAATGGAAGAGATCGCTGCCACACAAGGGGTGTAAAGAAGACAGAACACCAGCAGAGACGCGGCAGCCAGCGGCGTCAGAAGGGTTGTCAGGTCGCTTCCTCCCAGAAGAACCGTCAGGGTGGAAACCACGCTTTCCTTGGCCATGAAGCCTGTGATCAGTGCCGTGGAAATCCTCCAGTCACCGAAGCCCAGCGGTGCGAAAATCGGACTGATGAGACCCGCAGCCAGGGCCAGCAGACTTCCCTGGGAATCCTGCACCACGTTGAGCCGGCTGTCAAAGGTCTGCAGAAACCAGATGATAATGGTAGCCACGAAAATGACTGTAAAGGCTCTCTGCAGGAAGTCCCTGGCCTTTTCCCACAGCAACTGGCCCACATTTTTCAGGCCGGGCAGCCGGTAATTGGGCAGTTCCATGACAAACGGCACCGGTTCCCCGCGGAAGAAGGTACCTCGCATCAGCAGGGCAAACAGAATGCCCACCAGGATTCCGGTGAAATACAGTAAGATCATCACCAACGTACTGCAGTCCGGGAAGAAAGCCATGGAAAAGAAGCCGTAAATCGGCAGCTTGGCGGAGCAGCTCATGAACGGCGTCAGAAGGATTGTCATCTTTCGGTCACGCTCCGACGGCAGAGTCCGGCTTGCCATGACACCCGGTACCGTACAGCCGAAGCCTACCAGCATGGGCACGATACTCCGTCCGGAAAGTCCGATTTTGCGGAGAAGTTTGTCCATGACGAAGGCCACACGGGCCATGTACCCGCTGTCTTCCAGAATGGACAGGAAGAAAAACAAGGTGACGATGGTCGGCAGGAAGCTGAGGACGCTGCCCACCCCATTGAAAATTCCGTCAATGATCAGAGAATGAACCACTGGGTTGATGCCGTAGGAGGTGAGACCGGCGTCCATCAGATTGGTCAGGGCCGTGATGCCCAGGTCCAGCAGATCCGAAAGCCATGCGCCGATGACGCCGAAGGTAAGCCAGAACACCAGGCCCATAATGCCCACGAAGGCAGGAATCGCAGTGAATCTTCCGGTGAGGATCCGGTCGATCTTCTGGCTGCGGGCGTGCTCTTTGCTCTCCCGCGGCTTGACCACGGTGGCATCGCAAACCTGCTGAATGAATGCAAACCGCATATCTGCCATGGCAGCGGCGTGGTCCATGCCCCGCTCTTCTTCCATCTGCTTGATGATATGCTCCAGCATTTCCTTTTCATTGTCATCCAGTCTGAGACGATCCAGCATCTGCCGGTCGCCTTCCGCCAGCTTGCTGGCGGCAAACCGGAGCGGAATGCCCTCGTGGCGGGCATGGTCTTCAATCAGATGCATGATGGCATGGAGGCACCGGTGCACCGCGCCGTCGTGGTCATCCGGATCACAGAAGTCGGCCCGGCCGGGTTTTTCCTGGTACTGTGCCACGTGGATCGCATGGTCGATCAGCTCCTGGATCCCTTCATTTTTCGCTGCTGCAATGGGAATCACCGGGATGCCCAGCATTTCTTCCATTTTATTCACGTGAATGGAGCCGCCGTTTTCCCGCACTTCGTCCATCATATTCAGGGCCAGCACCATCGGAATGTCCAGTTCCATCAGCTGCATGGTCAGGTACAGGTTTCGTTCAATATTGGTGGCATCGACAATATTAATGATGCCCTTTGGCTTTTCTTCCAGCACGAACTGGCGTGTGACAATTTCCTCACTGGTATAGGGGGACATGGAATAGATCCCCGGCAGGTCAGTCACCAGAGTGTTCTCGTGTCCCCTGATCACCCCGTCTTTCCGGTCTACGGTCACGCCGGGGAAGTTTCCCACATGCTGGTTGGAACCGGTCAGCTGGTTGAACAGGGTGGTCTTGCCGCAGTTCTGATTTCCTGCCAGAGCGAAGGTAATGGTCTGTCCTGCCGGAAGGGGATTTTCGCCCGTCTTCACATGGTAGATGCCGCCTTCTCCCAGGCCCGGGTGGTGGGATTTCTCGGTGCTTCGGGCATGTTTCTCTGCTGTCTGTTCTCTATGTACGTCTTTGATTTCTTCGATCTCGATCTTTTCGGCATCGGCAAGCCGCAGCGTCAGCTCATAGCCGTGGATTCTGAACTCCATGGGATCTCCCATGGGTGCCAGCTTCATCAGTTTGATTTCTGCGCCGGGAATCACGCCCATATCCAGAAAATGCTGCCGCAGGCTTCCTTCCCCGCCTACCGCCAAAATCCGCGCGGTGCTGCCGATCTCCAGTTCTCGTAATGTCATCTATCTCATCTCCTGCTCTATTAGTTGTGTCTAACTCTCCTGTATACTATACCACAGAACCTGATTTCAAACAACATTCCGGGAAGAAAGTTGCAGAAAAGTTGACAGGAGCAAGAATATTTACTGTTCCGTAAGCAAATCAAATTTCTGTTCTGTGCCGTCAAGTCCGGTATAAATCAGATATGGCTCGCATGCCCGCAGCGCATCGCACATCTTTTCATTCTTCTCTTTGTCTCCTGTATCACCGTCCTGCAGCAACATCACGTCAAACATATTGATCATCGTGGTGATCTCCAGCGTGGAATATCCTTCAAAATATTCGGCAAGCGGCGTTCCGTCCCCTGCAAAATAGGAAAAACGGTCAGCAAAGCCATCTAACTCTCTGAAGGATGTAAAATAGTAATCATCCATCCAGTTTATCCCGAACGTCAAACCAAACGAATTGCCATTATAGGTTGTCTTTCCGTCTCCGACGATGCAGCAATGTCCGTCAAGAAAATCCAGGCCGATGGCTTTCATTTCTTCTTCCGTCATCTGCTCCATGTTGCGGTAATCCTGCGTTGGATAGGTGTCGTCTTCTGTCTTCTCTGCGTCGTAATCTGTAATGCTTACCCCAATTCCACTGTAATCGTAGCCATTGGGAAATTCCTTTGAGATAATCAATGTCCATCCATCACTTGGGTGAGCGTATCCGACCATACCACCAATTATATTGCCATCCGCATCACAAAAACTTGCGGCAATATCGCCGTCTGGCCCATGAAACGCCGCGACCGCGTAACTGTCCTTCGCATAGATTAGCTTTGCCTCCCCATCTGCCAAGGTGAGAGCGTCTGTCTGTTCCTGTGTTTCACTACTTTCGCTTTTTACGTCTGATACCGTTTCGCTGTTATTCCCTCCACAGGCTGTCAGGCTGAGAATCAGTACAAGAACGAAAGACGTCATAGCCATCCAGACACTTATTCTTTTTTTCTTCATGATACTCGTCCTCCGTCGCGTACATGGCGCATTTTGTTATGCTTAATGCGCCAATTACGATATCATAATTTCTCTCTCATTTTCCGAAAGTCAAAATCGGAAGGGAGCAGTTCACCATACGCCTCCTCCATGTATTCCAGAAGCGGCTTTTCATCTGGTTTTTTCTCTCCCAGAACTTCTACTTCGTAAATTGTTCCCGACAGATCAGTCAGGCTGATCCCGTCAGGTCCATAGAGATGCCAAACCGGATGCTTCTCTCGCAGCACCAAAAGACTGACCAGCTTGTTCTTTTGATAGACTGCCATCCCGCAGCGCATAAGCGTAATCTGATTCTGGCGGCGCTCCTGCCTTTCATAAGCAGCGACAAGCGTTTCATAACGTTCCTGTGCCTCTCTGGCGCGCTTCTCCTGCTGCTCAACGGCATAGCGCCGCTGGGAAATGGCGCGATTCGCCTTTTCGATTTTCTCCTGCTTCAGATATTCCCGAAAGTTTCTGGAATCCACATAGGCATTTCCATCCATCCTTCCCATATACATCTGTTCTTCATCTGTGAAAAAACCACCATTTGCAAACCGGTCCATAAAATCCTGCTGCCGGTCAATAGCACGAAGTTCACGTTCCAGCGTATCTTTAATGGCACGGATATCCCGCTCCATCTGCTCCCTCTCGAACGTTCCCGGGCCCTGTATATCCGGGCGCACAGGTTTTTTCAGCTGGTTCGGTATCTTTTCCTGCTTTCCCTGAAAAATGATACGGCTTTGCAGACGGCTGACAGGATTTCCCGCCAGCGTATTCCGGTCAAGGTAGACCGGCAAGAAGGAATCCTTGTCACGCAGAAGCTGCAGAAACTCACTCACATGCATTTCCTCCGCGTTCTGGCAAAGACACAGCCGGTCACCCTTCCGCTCTGTCGAAATATCGTCCATTTCCATATAAAAGCCGTTCCGTATTGATACTTTTCTTCCAAACATATCGTTCTTACAGTTTTGCCATCAGTTTCATCAATTCTTCTAACTTCGCCTTTGCTCCTGCATGCCCCTTTTCCTCGGCAATAGAAAGCAGGGATGCCAGCGTAATCAGATTGTCGCTATGGGTGGAACTGTCAATGATTAACGACAGATAGTCCTTATCATCCGCCATATCGGCCAAAAGGTACATCGCAGCCACGTTTCCGCGATCCGCAGCCTGCCACATCATATGAAAGCCTTTTCGGATCCGGTTTCTTTGGTCATCATCGGAAAAATCATAGACAAAGCCACCGTAGCTGCCGGCAAACAAAAGTGCTGCACCTGCCACATAGAGCCAGGAATCTGCATATGCCGAAGAAATAGTATCTGAATTTCTTTTCTGTATAGCCTTGACCTGTTTAAAAAATTCTTTCGAGAACAGCTGCACATCCTGTGCATTGCCCTTCCCGTTTTTGAAAGCGGCCGTCGCGGCAATCCAGTTGGTAAACGGGCTTTCGTGTACGAACACCTGAAGCTGCTCATCGCTGGATCGCAATAAACCGCCGGTATCGACTTTACTGTAGATCGAACGGAAAAATTCGATATCGCTGTCCGAAACACCCTTGGAAAGATGCTGCTCACAGGTATCGACGAAATACATGGCGGCCGTTCCCATCCGTCTGCAGGCCAGCGCACGTTCGGTCAGATCCTCCATGTAAATATTTCCGGCAGACCGCTCGTAGTATGCATAAAAGCCTAACGCCCAGTTATCCCCACACTGCTTCGCTTGCGCATGATATTCTGCCGCCTTTGCAGCGTCCCTGGTCACGCCTGCGCCGCAGTCATAGCATAATCCCATAAGAAGCCATCCTTGCCATCCCGGCGCATAATTTCGGCAGGCTGATTCTAGACTCCCGAACGTCTTTTCATTTGGTTTTGCCAGTGCTGCTTTCAGCGCCTTGTCAAATTCTTTTTCCTGTGCACTTCTCTTATCAAAAAATCCCATGATTTTCACCTTCCAATCTAAAATTCTGCCAGAAGCGGATTCTCCAGAAGATCTCTTGCATCCTGGTGTCCCTGGGCCGCAGCTTTCTGCAGCCACTCTCTGGCTTTGTCCAGGTCCTGGGCGTATCCTACCCCGTAAAAATACCAGAGCCCTTTGGTATACTGCGCATGCGCCAGAGTATCATTCTCATCCAGAATTTGCGCCCATTCTTTCAGATTTTCATCCAGAACAGGCTGAATCACCTGCGCCGCCTCTTCCCGTTCCGCATGGTTATACGCAGTCAAAGCCTGTACTGCCTTTTGCACGCCGCCGCCTGCCGCATCGCACAGCTGGCTTAAACCGGCTCTTAAAAGGCTCTCATCCGTATATCCCTGCTGCTTTGCCAATTCTGCAGCCCCCTGCAGCGTTCGGATTCCCCATTCATAATACGCAGCATAATTTCCCGCTTCTGCGGCTTTTTTCAGCCATGTGAAAACTTCCTCCGTTTTTCCGCACGCTTCATTTGCCAGTGCCAGCTTGAGCATAGCCTGATGGAACCCGGCTTCGGCAAACGGTTGAAGTTCCCTGGCGCGGACTGCCGGATCTTCGATCTTGCAAACCATATCATAATATTGTTGTATTTCTTCCAGGTTCTTCATTTCACTGATCGACTTGACCGGAGGATGATTCTTTTCCGTGTCATTGGATACAGTCTCTTTTGAGAGTGCTTTTCGACCAAATAATCCGCGTAACATTCCTGTATTATTCCTTTCACTCTCAGCTTTTTTTCAGATATGTTTTATATACGGATGAGCCCTTGCTTTCGATCAGATTGCCCAGAGCATCCTCTTTCAGCGTTGTTACATAGAATCTGTAAGTGGTGCCTTTCTTCAGACCCGTTGCCTTATAGCTTGTGCCGGTAACGGTCTTCAGCAGCTTATAGGAGCCGGAACCGGTCTTTTTATAGACTTTATAGCCCACAGCATCTGTAACGGACTTCCACTTCAGGGATGCTGTTGTATCTGTCCGCTTCTTGCTAATCCATGTCGGCGGATCCAGTGGTTTCCAGCGGATGCCTTTTTTCGAGCAGTATTCTCTCAGTTTGGTTGCCTTTGAGGAAGAGTATGCTGTAAGTACTGCAGTCTGCTCAAGACCGCCGATGATATCAAGGTTATCATTGCGGACAATTACCGTTGTCAGATTCGGACATTCACTAAAACCGGAGTACATGGACTTGATATTGGACGGGATGGTGATCGTCTTAAGATTCGAGCAGCGGTAAAAACTGTTATACGGCAATTCCTTGACATTCGCATTGGTCGTAAACTTGACAGAAGTCAGATTTGTGCAATAGTCACAGATACCTCCACCCAGATCGGATACGGTATTCGGTATTGAAAGACTTTCCAGACCGCTGCCGAAGAAGCATTGTCCTCCGATGCTCTTAAGGCCTGAAGGCAGCTTGATCTGCTTTAGGGAAGTACAACCAGCGAATGCTGAATATCCGATACTGGTCACCTTGGAATGGATGGTTACCTTCGACAGAGAGGTGCAGTTTTCAAACGTCTCCGAAGGAATTTCCTTCATATTTGCCGGTATTGTGAATTCCTCTAATGAGGTGCACCAGTCGAAAAGACCTTTTCCAAATTCTTTCACAGAAGAAGGGATTGTGATCTTCTTCAGATTCGGCAGTTCGGCAAAGCAGAAATTTCCCAATGAAGTTACTGTGTTCGGGATTGTAATGCTGACGACAGGTTCCGGGTTCATCCACCGGTTATGCGGTGCAGCCACCTGAAATTGAAAATCCAGTCTGGTCACCTTCAGATCATCCACAACGGATGGAATGGACACGTCCGCATCAGAGCCGTAGTAGCCGATGACTGTGCAGGTATCCTTGTTATAATCCGGGATGTAACGCCAGTTTCCGTCCTGGCTTACGATTTCGTTTGCACCAAAGCTCACCGTTGGAAATGCCATTGCGGCAACCATGAACATGAGCAGGAGACAAAGTGTTTTTTTCATCTTTTTCATCAATGTTTTCCTTTCTAATTTGCTTTTCTTCATGATACTCGCCCTCCGTTACGTACATGGCACATTTTGTTATGCCATCCGCAATTATTTTTTCAGATATGTTTTATATACGGATGAGCCCTTGCTTTCAATATTCTGACCCAGGTCGTCTTCTTTCAGGGTGGTCACATAGAACCGGTAGGTGACGCCTTTTTTCAGGCCGGTGGCTTTATAGCTGAGGTCGGTAGTAGTTTTCATCAGCTTGTAGGAACCGGTTCCGGTCTTCATGTATACTTTGTAGCCCACAGCGCCGGAAACAGAACTCCACTTCAGGGTGGCCGTCGTCGCTGTCCGTTTCTTGCTGGTCAGTTTCGGCGGATTCAGTGATTTCCAGCGTATTCCTTTTTCAGAACAGTATTCTCTGACAGCCTTTTCGGAGGAAGCAGAATATACGGTTAAAAGAGAAGAGGCATGAAGCGGTGAGCTGTAAGACGGCAGTTTCAGATCGCTTCTGAAGACCACGGTAGTCAGGCTGTCACAGTCATCGAAGACCCCGTATTCTATTTTCTTGCAGCTGGATGGGATCGTGATGGATTTCAGATTTTCACATTCACTAAAAGCATTACTTCCGATTTCTTCTATCCTTGTGGACATCTTCACCTCGGTCAGATTTTTGCAGAGGTTAAAGGCATAACATCCTATGGAGGTCACAGAATTCGGAATAGAGATACTTTCCAGTCCGCACCAGTCTGCACTGGAGGTGCCAAAACACCTTTCCCCGATCGTTTTCAGCTTAGACGGAAGCTTGATCGTCTTCAGGGATGTACATCCGGCGAAAGCGCCTTCGCCTAAGGCCGTGACTCCGCTGTGGATGGTCACATTCTTTAGTGAAGTACAGCTGCTAAACATTCCGTTTGGAATTTCCTTCATATTTTTGGGAATCGTAAACTCCTCCAGAGATGTGGACCAGGCGAAAAGGCTGGCTCCAAAAGTTTTCACAGAAGATGGAATGCTCACGGATTTCAGATTCGGCAGATTCGCAAAGGATGCATATCCAAGCTCTGTTATGGTATCCGGTACTTCGATTGTTACAATCGAATTGCGGTTTGTGTAATTGTTTGTCCAAGGACTGCCGCCTGTGGACAGCTGGATTTTGGTCACTTTCAGTCCATCGATTTTAGAAGGTATCTTCAGGTTGGCTTCGCTGCCGTAATACCCGTAAATTGTACATGTATTTTTGTTATAATCCGCATAAATCCCCCAGTTGCCATCCTGACTATTTGTCGTTTCAACGGCAAATGCAGGTGCAGATGCCATCGGCAACACTGTCAGAATCAGCAGAACGCTGAGCAGTATACTTAGAATACTTTTTGTCTTTTTCATGTGGAAATCTCCTTTCTCAATACTCAATCTGCATTCCCGTGGTTCTTTCAAGCCGCCGGATATCTCGCTGATCCAGATTTCTGATTTCTCCCGTACTCATACACTGATACAGGGCAACGCCCAACAAAACATCTCCCCGTTCCCAGCGATTCATATTTTCGTCGCAGAAAGCGACAGGGAAAGTGAAGCCCTCCTTTGTTTCCTGTGTATCCACTGCTGCTTCCGTCTGCTGTTTTCGTTCCGCTTCCGCAAGACTGCGTTCTATCTCCGCAAAACGCTGTTTCGTTACATCCTTTCCACTCTGCTTTAGTACGTCTCGCACAGAACTGCTTACTGCCACAACAACGGCAACCGTCTTCTCGAAATCGGACTGCCATTTCTTTGATTCTTCTCTGCTTTCCGCAGAAAGCTGAATCAATGCAAACAGAGCAGAGATACAGCCATTTTCTGCCGCAATCTCTATCATCTTGTGTCCATACGCCTCATTCTTTTCGGTTCCGTAGCCGAATAGCGTTGCCTGACCAAGCAGATAAGCAGCATAGTGATTGCTTTCTGCCTGTTCCCGATACAGCTTGACGGCCTCTTCAGGACTCTTTGCCATTCGGGTCTTGTCCAGCCCATTTATATGAAGTACATATTCTTCATACATAGCAAGTCCCAGGTCGCTGTTGCAGGCCCAATCTGCTAAAATGTTATATGCATGATCCTGATAGTCTGCCGGATTTCTGGGATACCCTGATGTTAAAGCATGGATCAGCTCCATAATCATATCATCAAGAGAAAAGCGGACTGCCATCTGATATACCTGACTGTAAAGCTTTTTTGCCTTCTCTGCCTCCTGCCGGGCAGAATAAATATGCGCCGTTTGGAGCCAGCATTTTACCATGGTAATGACACAGTCCTTGCCTGCCTGCCCCACATAATCCGGATATTTCTCACGCAGTTTCTCCGGCATTCTGTAGAAATTCAACGCTTTATCCATATTGACAGGGATCTCGTATACATTTTTATAGTAACCATTGCCCGCCATGGCACGCGTTTTATCTGCCGTTCTCCGTACAGAATAATGCTGTGCCTGAATCATATCGTTATCCTGCATGGCCGGATATGCATAATTTTCTGCCACCTCATAAATACAGGAAATGCCTTTTTCCACATATTCTCTGGTCAGTGTTTCAGGTTTCCCCCAGTCGAAACTTCCATAAAAATATTCCAGGATATAATATTCCATTGCAGCCATACAGAACAGCGGACTGCATTCGTATTTTGCATGTGCGTAATCCTCTGCATCCTCTCGGAAAAAATCCCGGATGACGCCATAATAATTTTTCTCCAAAACTGTTTTCGGATAGTTTTTTCCATCCGGCCCGATAACGGTTTTGCCTTTTCCTTCAAGAGACGGCATTTTCGTGCATACCTTCGGTTCCCCATCTTTTTTCCGCGCCGCCACTTGTTGTTCCCACGCCGTCTCTTCCTGCAGAAAACGGGCGTCAGCCGCTCTGTCCTTCTTCATTTTCAAAAAAACGAGAACGCCAACAAGGACTAAGATAATTACAATTAACATTCAGTGCCTCCTTGCCTAGAAGATATTTTTGATAGTCTTATACATTTTTGTTTTAGCATTCCGTTTTCCTACCGTCAAGCAAGTGAAAGTTAACAATTAAATGTTAAAATTTACTTGCTTGCTCTGATGTTGCTTTTATGTTTAAATTATCCTGTAATCCAGTTTGTACACAGACCATTGATTATGAACCATACGGAGAATGTCAAATGAAACGATTCCGACAGCTTGATTTCACACAGAGAATCGGAAACCAGGAACTGCGATGGTTTCTGTTTCCCTTCTTCCTTTCCGCAGGATTCCAATGTATCTATGCCATGGTGAATACGGCAGTCATCAGCAGATATCTGAGTCAGAACGCGGTGGCAGTGACCGGTGCATGTTCCGGATGTGTGTCCATCATCAATTCCATGTTTGCGGCCGTTGTCAGTGGATTTGGCGTACGCCTTTCCCGCTGTATCGGCTCCGATGATCCGGAAGAAATCCGTCAGGGATTCTGGGGCGCAGTATATCTGACGTCAGCCATGGGTGTCCTTTGTCTGTCCTTTCCTCTGTTCTCCGAAATCATCCTGCAGCAGGCCAATATTCCGGAAGCGCTGATGTCGGATGCGACCGCCTATTTCCGGGTCATCCTTTTGGGCGCGGGACTTCTTTATCTGAAGCTGATCCTGATCAGTACCATTCAGGGAATGGGAAACAGCGCTGTCCCGGCCATGTTATCCATGGCAGGCGTTGTGGTGCAGACTTTTCTGGTTATTTTCCTGATTGCCGGCCTGCATACGGGAATTACCGCCCCGGCGCTTGCCATGCTGATCAACAATCTGTGGCAGGTCCTGGTCCTTGCCTGGTTTTTGGGGAAGCTATCCGGCGGCCGGATCTCCTTTCTTTCCCCATTTGCCATACAAAGGGCGCATTATCTGGATACTCTGATCAACGGCTGTTCCAAGGGCCTTCTGTTCCTGTTCCTGTCCATCGGTTCTTTTTTCATGCAGCGGATGGAAAACAATCTGCTTGCCGACCTGCTTGCCGGAGATGCCTATTCCGATCAGTATACCTCCCTGTTCACAGAACTGCTCAGCGTATACGGAACGGCAGCCGTTGTGATCGTTGGACAAAATGCGGGCCGCGGCGACTACCGCATGGTTCATGATTATGTTCGCCGACTCTATCGTCGTTCTCTGCCTGTTTGTCTGCTGATTGTAATCGTGTCCCTGGCGTTTGCTCCTGCTATGATCCGCGGACTGGCAGGAGATGGCGCTTCTCTCCAAGCCGTTCAGGCAGGAATCTTTCAGATGCGGATCATCGTTGTGTCCTATCCGTTTCTCACCGCACTGGTCATTCTGCGATATTCTCTGCAATCCATGGGAGATTACCGGGCCATGCCTTTCTTCGGCTTTATCGAAATGACGATCAACATTGCCATGGCTTCGCTGATTCCCCGGATAGGCTATCTTGCCGTCTGCCTGGGGCTTGCACTCAGCAGGATCGGAGCAGGTTTCGCTGCGATTCTCCGCTATCGGCGCTTCATGCGTCACAAACTGCAAAAAACATAATGATACTCGTATCATAAATCATGAATCAAAGGAACAATACCGATGGATGAACTGAAAAGAATTCTGGATGACATCCTTTTGAAATCGCTTGATGTCAGACCGGAAGTGCAATGGCTGCAGAAGCAGTATCTCCTTTTTATGAAGAAGAACGGTCTGACCACAAAAAGAGATGCCGATATGCTTCTATATGAAAAAATGTATGCTGCTCTGCCGGAGCAGGATTCACAAATTACAAAGGTTCGATTCTGGCGAACCGGACATCATGTCCCTTCTGACCGGAAGCAGGTTCTGATGTTCGGAAAAGCACTGGAACTGAGCGGTGAAGATCAGCAGTATCTGCTGCAGGTCTATGCGGACCGAAGTGATCTGGTCTTTGATGCATCCGATGCTGACAGCCCGCTCTACCAGGAGCGGCGCAGAATCATGGACACGATGATTCAGGAATATCTGTGCAAACTTCATCCGATGGAACGGAGAAAATACGGAATTTTCTCAGAGGATCCGCTTCCCAGCCTGCGGCATATCTACTTCAGCCAGGCCTGTGAATATACCTTCCGGTCTGCCGAATCCGATACCCGTCAAATCAGCCGTATGACCAGTATCTCCTACGGCTCCGAATTGTTGAAGAATATGAAGCTTTTCGGGGAGATCCCGCGGAAAACCATGATCCGGCATATCCTGATCATGTGCATCCCCTTTCTCAATGAACGGGTAATCAATCTGTATTTATCCTCTTTTGGATACTGCCCGCTGCGTGCGGAACATACGCTGACCAGCGGAGAGCGTTTCGACGCCATGCTGCTGCAGATCCTTGCTCTGTACAGGGACCGCTGCCTTCATAAAAGTCCGGAAGAATGCCGCAGATGGCTTCAGGAAGCCTTCCGTTATACCGATCAGTATCTGTGTGCGCAGGGGCAGAACAGGCTTCGTCCATTCTATTTTAAAACGCTGGAAAAGAAAGAGACCTGAACCATGAAAGATTTTAACTATCAGGAGCAGCTTTTGCTATGGAAAAAGCACCAGCTTCTGCTGCAGAAAAAATACGCGGACACCCCGCCCGGATTTTCCTCTCCGGAAGCCGAAAAAGCTGCCTGGGAGACCTGGAAAGAGGAATACACCTGCTTTCTGGAACACAGGCATTTCAAAATCATGGATACCGCTCTGCCTTCCGCTTCCTTCCCTCTGATCGGGCGGGAAGAAGAGCTTGCCGCTGTCCATGACATGCTTGCCTCTTTTCACACCGCCTTGCTGCAGGGCATCGGCGGCATCGGAAAAACGGCGATTGCTCTTGCATATCTCGCCAGATATCACCTTGCGTATGATCATGTCCTTTACATCGTAACCGACAGGGGGATCCTCCAGGCTGTCTGTGATGATTCTTCCGTTCCCATTTCCGGCCTGCGGTATGACCGGAAAAGGTATCCTGTGCTGCGGCAGTATTATCGGGAAAAGCTCCGTGCCCTGCAAAAAATCAGTGAAAAGAAAAAAATTCTGATCGTGATCGATAATATGAATATGCCCGCAGATAAGGACCTTCGTCAGTTTCTGGAGCTTTCCTGCGATAAGATCATAACCACAAGAGTAAACTATGAAATCGTGCCGGAAAAGGAAAAGCTTCTGGTCAACGCCCTGCCCCCGGAATACTGGCCAAAACTGATTCAAACCTGTTCCGGCAGACTGGAACCGGAAAAAACAGAACAGCTTCTGCAGTACGGTTATCAGGTGGAAGGCCACACATTAAGCATCAAAATGGCATCCGTCCAGGCTTCCTATGGAGAACTGTCCGGACCTCCCGGCAACGGATCCCACATTACTTCCCTGCTTTCCTCTTTCCGGTTGAAAAAAGCTGAATGGGAAACCCTGTTGTATTTGTCCGTTCTTGCACCGCAGGGAATGGAAAAAGATCTGTTTCTCCAGATATCCGGCGCATCGGAACATACACTCCGGTCGCTTCGGAATTATCTTTTGATGGATGTTCTTGTATTGGGAAAAACGACGGAACATTCCCCGGAAGATCCGGGCAGAGAGACAGAAGCCCGTCTCCTTCTCCGTGTACATCCTCTGATCGCCGAGGCCGTCAGGCGTATCATGCCGCCAACATGTATCAACTGCAGTCGTCTGCTGCGTGGCTTCGAGAAGTATATGTACGGAGATGATATCGGGATCTGTACATGGAACCGCACCTATGAGGAGAACCGGATCCTGGAGCCGCATGTGTTTGCTGTCTATGAGACGTTTCCGGACCCTGCCCCATGGCTGGCCACCGCTTTCGAGGAGATTGTTACCTTTCTGTGGGTTCAGGGATATTATGAAGAAGCGCTGCCCTATGCCGTAAAAGTCTACGAAGCCGTTATGAATTATTATGGTCCCAACCATGTTCTTCCGGGAAGAGAAGCCCTCCGGGTGGCAGCTGTCTATCATAACCATATGGATCACGATCATGCGCTTATGTGGTATCAAAAGGGATATGAACTGCTGAAGGCGGTGACGCCACGAACCTTTGAAGTGATGGACCAGCTCAGTTCCGCCTGCGCTAAGCTTGCAAAGGAATACAGCCACCGCCAGGACCCAGTTGCCCGGAACAAATATGCGGCCGAGTGTCTGCAGATTGTGGAGGCCATTCTGCAGATGGATGACAAAGACCTCCCTGCGTTCCAGAAGCAGCGGTTTTCGATGAAGCAGAACTATGTTTTGCTGGAAGAAGCAAAACATGCGCTGCGCGAGGGGCGCATTGCTATTTCCAGAGAACTCTATGCGACCATCGAAACATGGATGAAAAGCCGGGAAGATCTGGGTTATCGAAAAACAGCCTTCAAGGAGCTGCAGATCGCACTTCTGATCGATGAAAATCGGCTGGCGGAGGCGGAAAAAGCAGCCCGCGAGAATGTACAGTCCGCACTCCTGTATCGAGGTGAAAAGTATAAGGATTCTCTTTCCCAGCTTGAAATTTTGGCGGATGTGCTTGCCCTGGAGAAGAAATCAGCAGAGGCGTTTTCCATATACGAAAAGATATTGATCCACCTGCAGCGTGATTACCCTTACGAGGAGAATTGGATTCAAAAGATCATGGATCATCTGACAGAAAAAGAGTAATAGGCATGCAAGGACTAAAAAAGTCCCCAAACCATCTTTTCCAATGGTCTGAGGACTTTTATTCTGTTTCTGTTTAATTGACGTTCAATTAGTCAGCTACATAAGGCAGCAGAGCAACGATTCTTGCTCTCTTGATTGCTGTGGTGACTTCTCTCTGGTGCATCGCGCAGGTACCAGTGATTCTCTTCGGCAGGATCTTGCCTCTTTCGGTCACGTACTTTCTCAGCTTTTCTACATCCTTGTAGTCGATTCTTTCGGTCTTATCCGCGCAGAACTGGCATACTTTCTTTCTTCTCATGCCACCGCCACGTCTCTTATCCATCATGGTCATTCTCTCCTTTCTCTTAGAACGGGATATCTTCGTCAATTGCGGAGAATCCTTCCGGTGCGGCATCGAAACCGCCTGCCGGTGCAGAACTCTGTGCAGCAGGTCTTGCTGCCTGCCGTTCGTTTCTGTCGCCCCATTCCAAAAATTCTACTCTGTCAGCTACGACATCTGTGGTGTAAACGGTTGCGCCATCCTTATTGGTATAGCTTCCGGTCTGCAATCTGCCCTGAATTCCCACCAGTCTGCCTTTCGCCAGATATCTTTCGCAGTTTTCAGCCTGCTTGCCGAATACTACGACGCTTGGAAAGTCAGTCTGCTTTTCGCCATTCTGTCTCGGCGGTCTGTCAATCGCTACAGAAAATCTGCAGATTGCCATCTGTGTTCCGGCAGAATAACGGACTTCAGGATCTCTTGTCAGTCTTCCGATCAATACAACACTGTTCATATTACACCTCGTTCTTATTTTTCATCCTTGTTGATGATGATGTGTCTGATTACGTTGTCAGAAATCTTCAGCTTTCTGTTCAGCTCGTAAGGCAGGGTCGGATTGCCCTTGAATTCAACTACTACGTAGTATCCTTCTTCCTTCTTATCGATTGGATAAGCAAGCTTTCTCATGCCCAGAACTTCTACTTTTTCAACTCCACCATCCGCAGCAATGATCGTCTGAACGTTTTCTACTGTTGCATCCTTGGCCGCATCTTCTAAAGCAGGATCGATAATGAACATAACTTCGTAATTAATCATTTGTTTCACCTCCCTGTGGACTAAATGGCGACAGCCCAACCTGTCGCAGAGATTTCGCATGTAAACTCATGCCCAATTATTATATCTGTATTTTCTGCAAAATGCAAGGACTATTTTACTTTTTTCATCCCTTTTTCTTTCTTTTTTTCTCAAAATCCGCCCGCTCGCTTTACCAGCAGCCGCCCCAGAATCTCGCAGCCCCGGGAAAGGTCTTCCGGCCGGGTGTATTCCTTCGGGGAATGGCTGATGCCGTCCTGACTTGGGATGAAGATCATAGCCGTCGGAATGACCCGCCCGATAATCATGGCATCGTGGCCCGCACCGCTGTTCATCCGTTTGTATGGTATCTCAGCTTCTTCTGCCGCTTCCTGAAGAGATGCGGTCATTTCCCGGCTCAGGGGCACCGGATTCTCGTGACTGTACATCTCCAGTTCCACGCCGAATCCATCCTGCTGTGCGTTCAGGATGATCTCCTTCACGGCCTGCTCTTCTTCCAGCAGCGCCTGCCGGTCTCCATCCCGCAGGTCGATGGAAAAGTCCACCTGTCCCGGAATCACGTTGGATACACCGGGATGGACCTTCATTTCTCCGAAGGTAATGACACCCCGATCCGAAATCTGCCTGATTCGCTCCGTCAGCCGCAGAATCAGCTCTGCAGTTTTCACCACAGGGTCTTTTCGCAGATACATCGGTGTGGTTCCCGCATGGTTCTGCTCACCCAGGATGGACACCGAAAACATAACCATGCCGGTGATATTTTCCACTATGCCAATGGGGATATTTTCCCGGTCCAAAACTTCGCCCTGCTCCACATGCAGCTCAATGTATTCCCGGACCTGTCCCCGGCGGTCTGCCGACGGAAGCTTTGATGGATCGAATCCCCGTTCCACCATGGCCTGGCGCAGGGAGATGCCGTCTTCATCTCTGATTTCCAGGTCCTCCTGACTGAGACCTCCGATGATGGCATTGCTTCCCGGATAGGAAAGATCAAACCGGCTTCCTTCTTCTTCCTCGATTCCTACAATCTCCACCGAATAATATGGTTTCCACCCGGCCTCACAGAGGGCTTTCACTGCACTGATGGCTGTGACCACACCGCAGGCGCCGTCATACAGCCCGCCGTTTTTCACCGTATCCACATGGGAGCCGGCCAGAATGGTCTCTGCAACCTGCCCTTCAAGGCGACCATAGAGATTTCCGAACGCATCCTCGGATACCGAAAGACCCGCATCCGTAAGCCAGTCCCGGAGAATGGATTTTGCGCAGTGATCTGTGTCGGTATGGATGGCACGCCAGATCCCCGGCACGCCTTCTGTATGGGAAACGTTTCCCAACTGCCGGAGCCTGTCTTCAATTTCGCCGCCCCGACTGAGAATCTTGTGATACTGCATTGTCTGCATGAATACTTCTCCCTATTTTTTTATTCTGCAACCCCGTTTTCCACCAGGAAATCGAAGACCCTCTCGTAAAGCAGGGAAGTCATGATTCCGCTTTCTTCTGCGTATTCTTCAATGGAAGCGGAGTATTTTTCCTTGAATTCTCTGGCTGTGATCCCGTTTTCTGCAAGAACCTTATCCAGGTATTCCTGCTGCTCCTGTGGGGTCATTTCCAGATCGTTCTCTCTGGCAATGGAGTAAAGAATCATTTCCTCTTTCACCGCATTCTCGGCACTGGTCCGAATGTTTTCCATGAAGGCAGATTCATCGGTTTTCAAGATGGAATGAAGTGCTTCCTCCAGCGTTGTTCCGTATTTTTCACATATGATACGAAAGCTTTCTGTCAGGGCGGTCTGCTTTTTCTTCACTTCGCTTTCCGGATATTTCAGCACTTCGGAGCTTTCCAGCACCCTTGCCCAGATTTCTTCGCCGGCCTGGTATCTGGCATCCTTCTGTTTCTGATCATAAAGATCTGCTTCCAGATCCTCCAGATAGGCATCCGCTGTTTCAAATCCCAGATTTTCGGAAACAAATTCATCATCCAGCACCGGAAGTGTCACGTCGAAAATCTTGTTTACCGTGATGGTAAATAATGCTTCTTTACCGGCCATATGGCTGTTCATCTCGAAATCTTCCGGGAACGTGGTCTGCACTTCAAATGTCTCTCCTGCTTCTTTTCCCACCAGTGCCTTGTCGATATCTTCCAGAATCACTTCTTTTCCCACCTGCACGGTGTAATACTGGAAAGCGGCACCGTTCAGCTTGCTTCCGTCCACTTCCAGTTTATACTGGATGCTTGCACAATCGCCTTCTTCCAGAGGGCCTTCTGTCCGCTCTGTCTGAATGCTGTATTTCTGCAGAACCTTTTCCACTTCTTCCTGAATTTCTTTTTCCGTGACGCGGATGTCAAAATCTGTATAGGGAAGTCCTTTGTATTCTCCCACCTTCACATAATCCTGCAGGTGTATATCATACGGCTTGTCCTCGCTGCAGCCTGTCAGTGTGATTGCCGTCAGCATCATGGGAATCGCCAGAAAAGCGGAAACAAAACGTCTTGCTGCTGTTTGTTTCTTCATGGTCGTTCACCTCACTGCATGAACTTATTTCCATAATTTTTCCGGATATTCTCCCTTATCCTTCATAGATTGCAGGGCATCGACAACCTGCTGTTTGTCTTCCTTATAGGTGACACCAAACCACCGGTCCTGTGAACGAAGCACTCTGACCTGTGCTTTACCTTCCCGGATCAGCCGATCCACCACCCCCGGCAGGAAGTATTCGCCCTTCATCGGGTTTTCCTGCAGTGCGATGTCGAGAAACGACGGAAATCCTGCTTCCAGCTCCTTCATCATGGAAGGTGTGAAGCCCCAGAAATTCATGGAAACCGTGGTACCGCGAGTCAGCTTCGCGAATCCCGGCTGACTGCTTTCATCTTCATATACGATTTCTTCGTCCTGCCACTGGATTCGGGTTCTTTCCGTAATTTTCTCCAGCATGCCTGAGGCTGTCGTCTCACAGATTCCCCGGGAAACATAACCGTTTTCTGTCAGGGTGTTTTCCAGTGGATATCCTACCATGCAGTATTGATATTTGTCTGTATCTTCTGCCTGTTCCAGGAAGGAATACATGCTCTGAAACGCACCAGGCCCATAGTAATCGTCTGCATTGATGACAGCAAACGGTCCGTCCACCACATGTCTTGCCGCCAGCACAGCATGACCGGTTCCCCACGGCTTCTCACGGCCTGCAGGTACTTCATAGCCCTCCGGCAGATCCGCAAGCTCCTGAAATGCATATTCCACTTCCAAGAACCGCCCTGCTCGCCGGTCGATCAGGCTGCGGAATGCTTCCTCATTTTCTTTTTTTATGATAAAAACTGCTTTTTCAAATCCCGCCATCATGGCATCATACATCGAAAAGTCCAGGATGATTTCCCCTTCGCTTCCCACCGGCTCAATCTGCTTCAGACCGCCGAACCGGCTTCCCATGCCGGCTGCCATGATCACTAATACTGGTTTTTTCATTGCCTTATCCATTCTATCATCCTTCCTGAAAATCCGTGACAAATCTCCTTGCCTTTTTCTTTATTTTATTACAATCCGGTGCTGGTTGCAAGTGGGTTCCGGTTTGTGATAAAATATGGTGATAGAGTACGGAATGAAAAAGTCCGGTGAGGAGGGGAAATTATGCTGAAAACCATGAAAGAAGCAGAGCGGGATGCCTGTCTGCAGGTTGCAGATCTGATGGTAACTGCTGCGAAAACAGCACCGAAGGGGAGCGGGAAAGATACGGTAGAAGCCTGCATCGTGACCGGAAAAGAAAAGGATCTTCTGGCAGAAGCCATGCGGCAGCTGGGAGCGGAATATGAGGAAGAGTTTATTATCCGGGATGCCGGGAATGTGGACAACAGCCACTGTGTGGTCATCATCGGCTGCCGCAGCACCCCGTTTGGTCTTTCAAGCTGCCATATGTGCGGGTTCGAAAACTGCGGAGAAATGAAAAAGGCCGGTACAAACTGTGTGTTCAATCTGACCGACCTGGGGATTGCCATCGGTTCTGCCGTTTCCGTTGCAGCAGATCACCGCATTGACAATCGTGTCATGTACTCAGCCGGCAAGGGGGCTCTGAAAGCAGGTCTGCTCTCCAAGGAGGTAAAGGTCTGCTACGGAATTCCGCTGGGTGCAGAATCCAAGAGCATCTACTTCGACAGAAACCCGGGTGCCGTGCTGCGTTAAGGATAAAAAATTAAGTTGTTGTGTGGCTTGTATCTCTATTATAGCAGGCCGTTCAGCGTTTTTCCTTATGATGACAGACAAACATAAAGGACGTGTTTTGTACAAAATACAATTCACGTCCTTTTTTCGTTCCCGGTCTGTTTTTCTCTTCTCTCTCCTCGCCTCGTTACCAGCGGTTGAATTTCGTCAGCATGTAAATCCGAATGGCAATGGACAAGCTTTCGTAGAATGCTTTATCGTTGCTTTTCGGATCCACCATCTCCTGAATTTTTGCCAGCCGGTACCGCACTGTATTTTTATGGCAGAACAGACGCTCCGCCGTCTTTACCACGTCCCCGCTGCAAAAAACATACGCTGTGGCTGTATGCAGCAGTTCTCTTTCTTCCGGCTTCAGGACGGGTTTCAGATACTCTTCCATATATGCTTTCATATTCGGTGAGTTAATTTCCGGTACGATGAATCGGTAAATCCCCATCTCTTCATAGCGCCGTGACGGGGTTTCTTCCATCCGTGCCACGATGCATGCCCAGAAGGCTTCCCGGATGCAGCGGCCGAAATCTTCTTCCATCCGCTTGATGGTGCTGAATCCCATACGGAAGTTCTTTCTGTCCAGACCCAGCTGAATGCAAAGGTCCTCCAACAGGGCGGCAAACCGGCTTTCTTCCGGTTCGTCCTGACTGAGAATGATAAAATAGCCCCGCCGGAATTTGCAGAGGGCCGTTTTTCTCCGCAGGCGGCCGGAATCCAGGTGCTGGCGTACCAGCGTTTCGATTTCTTCCGGCTCCCGTGTTTCATCCCAGACTGCGACAACACTGATGAATTGTTTCAGGTTCGGATTGATTCTGCGGCAGAATTTCAGTTCCTCCTTCTGGTTCATTTCTTTATCCAGAACTTTTTCCAGATCGTTTTCTATGGCCAGAATGTCATTTTCGCGATTCAGCTCGTTGGTCACCTGAAGCACCACGTCTTCGAAAAATTCATCACCGCCGAACTTCAGAATTGGAAAATCGTTGCTGTCGGCAAAGCGAAGCACTTCTTCCGGGAGTTCATTGATAAATACCGGCTTATAGGCGAAACAGCTGACGTTCAGCTCATAGAGACGCATGACCGTATCCAGTATCAAAACAGGATTGTCCTTGGCAAACAGAAGGCTGGAAATTGCTATGCTTTCTCCTTCAAAGATACGGTCTCTGTCCATTCCCACGCCCTGCACAAACTCGAAATCCAGAATTTCCGTTCTGGTGATCGGCCTGTCCAGTCCGCCGGCACCGGCTACCAGTTTAAAATTTTTCATAATATTCAGATCGAATAGATCTTTTACTGTCAATCCCATCTGCCGTCCTCCTATTCCTTTCTGCGGATTTTCCGCTCATCCCACATTTCTAGAATCATCAGAAAGATCAAAAGAACACCGCCGCCGATACACCAGCCTGCCAGCACGTCTGTCGGCCAGTGAACGCCCACGTAGATCCGGCTCGGACCCACCAGCACCGCCAGCATCAGGCAGAGTCCAGACAGAACATTTCGCAGCACCGGACGATTGCAGTTCTTTCGGATCAGATAAAAGAGCAGTCCGAACACGATTACCGAAGTCACAGAATGGCCGCTGGGAAACGAAAAGCCTCCCTGCTCCACCAGATGGAGCGACACATCCGGCCGCGGCCGCAGAAACAGATGCTTCATGGGTTTATAGATAGCAAGTCCGCTGAGAGCTGCCAGTGTTACCGGAAGACCGTATTTCTTTCTTCCCGGAACCGGAGAGAGCACCAGTATGATGCAAAGCACCACAATGGTGATGGTATCCGAAGTATGGGTCAGGGGAATGACGATATCGTTCAGCCACTGACTTCTGAGCGAAAAGAACCAGTCCTGTACACACCGGTCCAGAGGGCTCACGCCGCAGTCATAGACAGACCCCACCTGCCAGCTGATATACGCTGCTGCTGCAAACAGCAGCAATGCCGCTGCCAGCATGAAACTGTATTTTTTCTTTTTTATTTCCATTTTACGATTTTCCATCTGTTGACTCCTGTTTTCTTTCTTTCAGATATTACTTTTATTATACACGTTTTCTGTGGAAACTGCTACCGGTTTTGTGTTACAATACTATCAAATACGCATCGGAGGAACAAGCACTGTGAAAATTATCGCAAATATTCCGGGCTTTTCTGTCATTGCCAGAGGCCTGCTGAAAGTAAGAAAATATAATCATCTCATCGACGGCGCCCGGGCGGCCGGAGAACTGGAAAAGGAGCAGCAATATATCAAGGAGGCTGTATATGACTTTTCTTCTTATGTGTCGGAGAGTCTGGATCTTTCCTTCAACGTGATCCATCCCGAGAATCTCCCGCAGAGCGGGCCTGCTGTCTACATCGCCAATCATCAGTCCTATGCAGATATTCTGGCTTTCATGTGCTGCGTCAGAAACCACCAGCTGGCCTATATCGCCAAGGATACCCTGGAGAAGATTCCCGTTTTCGGCAAATGGGTGAAGCGGATCCGCGGCATCTTCATTCACCGCGGAGATGCCAGATCGTCTCTGGCCACCATCAACGAAGGGGCCGACTATCTGAAGCAGGGGTTTTCTCTCGTGATTTTCCCGGAAGGTACCAGGAGCCATGGCAGTCAGATGGCTGCATTTAAGCCGGGAAGCTTCAAGCTTGCTACAAAAGCACGGGTTCCCATCGTTCCGATTTCTCTCAACAGAGGGTATCACATCTTCGAGGATCAGGGCGTGCTGACAAAGCATCACTCCATGGAATTTCTGGTCCACCCTCCCATTGAAACAGCCGGCATGGACCGTCATCAGCTGGCGGAACTTCCGCAGCAGGTGGAGGAGATCGTTCGTCAGGGAGTGGCAGAGCTGCAGGAAATGGATCACAAGGAAATGGATCACGAATAAAAACAACCTCCGGATGCACACGGTTTTCTGCCTGTGCAAACGGAGGTTTTTTCAGATTTTATCTTCCCAGACCCAGACCGAAGTGATCCTTCACTCTTGCCATGGTTTTCTGTGCAATGGCATCAGCGCGCTGGGCACCGTCCTTCAGAATCTCAATCAGTTCTTCAGAATGACGGATTTCTTCGTACCGGCTGCGGATTGGAGCCAGTGCTTCCACGGTGACTTCCACCAGATCTTTCTTGAAGTCGCCGTATCCTTTTCCCTCGTATTTCGCTTCCAGATCTTCCACGGAGATTCCCGACAGCACGCTGTAGATGTTCAGCAGATTGCTGATGCCCGGCTTGTTTTCCACGTCGAATTTCACTACGCCATCGGAATCGGTGGTGGCCTTCATGATGGATTTTTTAATCTTGGCAGGATCGTCCAGAAGGGAAATCCGTGAGTGGATGTTCTCTGCGCTCTTGCTCATCTTTTTCGTTGGATCATCCAGGGCCATGATACGAGCGCCTTCCTTCAGATAACGGCCCTCCGGAATGACGAAAGTTTTCTTGTACTTGTTGTTTACCCGGGTCGCAATGTCGCGGCACAGCTCAATATGCTGCTTCTGATCGTTGCCCACCGGAACGATGTCTGTATCATACAGCAGAATGTCGGCAGCCATCAGCACCGGATAGGTGAACAGACCGGTCGGTGCAGACTCTTTATTCTTGCTTTTATCCTTGAACTGGGTCATTCTGGACAGCTCGCCGGTATAGGACTGGCAGGTCAGCACCCATCCCAGTTCCGCATGACCCGGAACATCCGACTGCACGAAGACGATGGATTTTTTCGGATCTACCCCCACCGCCAGATACAGGGCTGCCACATCCAGAATATGCTCCCGCAGGGCTTTCGGATCCTGCGGCACGGTGATGGCATGCTCGTCCACAATACAGTAAATGCATTCATGATCATCCTGCAGCTCCACGAACTGCTTCAGCGCACCCAGATAATTTCCCAGGTGAATGTTTCCTGTCGGCTGTACGCCGGAAAAAACTCGTTTCATACTCTATTTTTCCTCCTTCGATTTGGGCCGGTTTCTCCGGTCTATCGATTCATTTCTTTCTTAAACCGTTCCACAATGGCTTTTTCCGCGCGGGAGACGGTCATCTGGGAAACGCCCAGTGCCTGCGCGATTTCCGACTGTGATTTATTAAACAGAAACCGTTCTCTGAATACATAACGGTATGTATCACTGAGCTTTTCCAGAACGGTTGTGATAATCTCGTTGATCTCAATCCGTTCGTAACCGATTTCCTCGAACCCCACATACTTTTCCAGAAGATTTTCCTCGCCGTCATCCCCCAGGCTGTTTCCGGCACTGTCCAGAGAAAAAGTTCCATAAGCCTTGGCACTTTCCATGGCCTGCATAATCTGCTCATGCGAAAATCCGGTATGCTCTGATATTTCTTCCAGCGTTGGGGCACGGCCCAGACTGGTCGTCAGCTGATCCTTAACTTCCTGGACTTTCGAGGAGATTTCCTTCATCCGTCTCGGCACTTTCAGGCTCCACTGCTTGTCTCTGAAATACTTTTTGATTTCTCCGAGAATGGTAGGCGTGGCAAAGCTTTTAAACTCGAAGCCTTTCTCAGGGTCAAACCGTTCTACTGCAGAAACCAGTGCAAGGGCCCCCACCTGATAAAGGTCATCGTAATCCACCCCTTTTCCCAGATACTTTCGGATCAGTATGTCTACCATATACAGATTTTCTTCCACCAGCTGATTTCTTAGCTCAATGGTTGGGTTTTTTGCATATTCTTTAAAAAGATCGGATGTCATTTATATTTCACCATTCTGATTGTTTTTTTACCCTGGGCACTGTCAATCAGCTCTATCTCATTCATCAGTGACCGAATCACAAATACACCCAGGTTTCCTTCATTCGGGCAATCCAGACATGGTTTCGCCACTTTTTCCAATATATGACCATCGCTGTTATCTGTCACATAGATTTCCATTCTGCCTTCCTCTGCCACACATTCCACTGTGTATTCTTCGGCAAAACCGGAGAGACCATGACATGATATATTTTTGCATGCTTCGCTCACAGCGGTTTTTATATCCTCAATTTCTTCGATATCAAACCCCGACATATCGGCGATGGAACCGATTGCCAGCCTTACCATGGTAAGATAAGCGGGCTTTCCCGGAATCATGAATTTAATTCTGTCTGCCATTCTGACACTTCCTTTCGTTGTATACGCAATCATTATACATGAAAAATGAAGTTTCGTAAATGAAAATCTCCGGAAACAATATTTCTGTCTCCGGAGATAATTCTTCTTTTATTTCAGATACTTCTCAGGTACTTCTACAGCTTCATCTGTTCCTGACCGTCGTCATTTATCGTCTGGTTTTCCTGACTTTCTTCCTTCTCTTCGATGGAATCGTCTCTGGCAACCTTCGCCAGTGCGATGATATTGGCATCTTCATTGACGCTCATGATCTTCACACCCTGGGTTGCCCGACCCAGTCTGGATACTTCGCTGGCCTTCATACGGATGATGATGCCGTCGGAATTGATCAGCATGATATCATCATCTTCGCTGACCACCATAGCACCCACCAGCTCTCCGGTCTTCTTGAACTTGGCCTTATCGTAGGTCAGAAGTCCCTTGCCGCCGCGAACCTGAATCTTATAATCTTCCACTCTGGTCCGCTTTCCGTAGCCGTTTCTGGTCACCACCAGCAGTTCCTGTCCCGGTTCCACAAGCTGCATGGATACCACTTCGTCGTCCTTTTCCAGATTGATGGCACGGACGCCGCCGGCAATTCTGCCCATCGGACGTACATCATCTTCGGAGAAGCAGATGCACTTGCCGTGTTTCGTCACGATGATGACATTGTTTCTGCCGGTGGTCTGCTGGATGCCGATGAGTTCATCCCCATCCTTCAGATTCATGGCAATCAGGCCGGTCTTCCGGTTTGTATCAAAGTTTGATAAGGACGTCTTTTTAATAATACCCTGCTTGGTGACGCCGATGAGATACTGGTCTTCGGAGAATTCCCGGATCGGAATTACTGCTGTGACTCTTTCTCTGGACATCAGATTCAGGAAGTTGACAATCGGAATACCTTTGGCCGTTCTGGCAGCCTCAGGAATTTCGTAAGCCTTGATCTTGTGTGCTTTGCCGGTATTGGTAAAGAACATCAGATAGTGATGGGTGGAGGTCATGATCAGATCCTTCACGAAGTCGTTTTCTTTGGTAGTCAGACCTGTGATTCCCTTGCCGCCCCGCTTCTGTGCACGGTAGGTGTCTACAGGCACTCTCTTCACGTAGCCCAGATGGGTCAGGGTGATGCAGACGTTTTCTTCTTGGATCAGGTCTTCTTCATCGATTTCCTGTGCATCCGCCTTGATTTTGGTACGGCGCTTATCGCCCCACTTATCCTTGATTTCCAGCAGCTCGTCTTTGATTACACCCATCAGCTTGTGGACGTCGGCCAGCAGCTCATTATAGTACGAGATTTTTTTCAGCAGTTCCTGATATTCGTTTTCGATTTTCTCTTTTTCCAGACCCTGCAGACGTCTCAGCTGCATGTCCAGAATGGCCTGGGCCTGAATCTCCGAAAGGGAGAACCGTTCCATGAGCCTTTCCTTCGCATCATTGTAGCTGGTACGGATGATCTTTATGATTTCATCGATGTTATCCAGAGCAATCCGCAATCCTTCCAGGATGTGTGCTCTGGCTTCTGCTTTCTTTTTATCGTAAATGGTTCTTCTGGTGACAACTTCTTTCTGGTGCTTCAGGTATTCCACCAGCATATCCTTCAGATTGCAGATCTTCGGCTTTCCATCCACCAGAGCCAGCATGATCATGGAAACACTGTCCTGCAGCTGGGTATGTTTATACAGCCGGTTGAGGATGATGTTGGCATTGGCATCCTTTTTCAGTTCGATGACGATTCGCATGCCTTTCCGGTTGGATTCATCCCGAATGGCAGAAATACCGTCCACCTTCTTATCCTTTACCATCTCTGCAATTTTTTCGATCAGTCTGGCCTTATTGACCTGATACGGAATTTCCGTCACCACAATCTGCTGTTTTCCATGGGACAGTTCCTCGATTTCAGATACAGAACGGACCAAAACCTTTCCCTGTCCTGTCCGGTATGCCTCCTTCATCGGCGTTTTACCCATAATCATGGCGCCGGTCGGAAAATCAGGACCCTTTACATGCTTCAGCAAATCATCTACCGTAGCATCCGGGTTGTCGATCAGTTCTACGGAAGCGTCGATCACTTCTCCCAGATTATGCGGCGGGATGGATGTGGCCATACCTACGGCGATACCGTTTGAACCGTTTACTAGCAGATTCGGGAATCTGGCCGGCAGAACACGCGGTTCTTCTTCCTCTCCGTCAAAGTTCGGATCGAAATCCACCGTTTCCTTTTCGATATCCCGCAGCATCTGCAGTGCCAGCGGCGTCATTCTGGCTTCCGTATAACGCATGGCGGCAGCACCGTCTCCGTCCACAGAACCGAAGTTGCCGTGACCGTCTACCAGCGGATAGCGGATATTAAACGGCTGTGCCAGACGAACCATGGCATCGTAAATTGAAGAGTCGCCGTGAGGGTGATATTTACCCATGACTTCACCGACAATACGGGCTGATTTTTTATGCGGCTTGTCCGGCGTAACGCCAAGCTCGCTCATGCCGTAGAGAATTCTTCTGTGTACCGGTTTCAGACCGTCCCTCACGTCCGGAAGGGCACGTCCTACAATGACGCTCATAGCATAGTCGATGTAGGAATTTTTCATTTCATCATGAATTTCATGCTGTTTCATGCGCTGATCTTCTAAAAATGTATCCATGCTTTATGCCCTCCTTTCCTAAATATCCAGTGTCGCATACTGGGCGTTTTCTTCGATGAATTTCTTTCTTGGCGGCACCTTGTCCCCCATCAGGGTTGTGAAAATCTCATCTGCCGCGATGCTGTCTTCCAGCGTGATCTGGATCAGCGTTCTGTGGTTATAGTCCATGGTGGTTTCCCACAGCTGCTCCGCATCCATTTCACCAAGACCTTTGTATCTCTGAATATCGGCCTTACCCGGCTTATCGGCCAGAGATTCCAGGAGCTTTTTCTGCTCTGCATCATCGTAGGTATAGTAAACTTCCTTACCTTTCTTCACCTGGAACAGAGGCGGCTGCGCCGCATACACATATCCGCCCTCGATGAGCGGCTTCATGTACCGGTAGAAGAAGGTAAGTAGCAGCGTACGGATATGAGCGCCGTCCACATCGGCATCGGTCATGATGATAATCTTATGATACCGGAGCTTTTCGATATTGAAATCCTCACCGATGCCGCAGCCGAAAGCGGTGATCATATTCTTGATCTCGTCGGAGTTGAGGATTTTGTCCAGTCTGGCTTTTTCTACATTAAGAATCTTACCTCTGAGAGGCAGGATTGCCTGACGCTTTCTGTCTCTTCCGTCCTTGGCGGAGCCGCCTGCGGAATCACCCTCGACCAGGAAGATCTCGCAGTTTGCCGGATCCTTATCGGAGCAGTCTGCCAGTTTTCCCGGCAGGGAATAACTGTCCAGAGCACCCTTTCTTCGGGTCATATCTCTGGCTTTTCTGGCTGCTTCTCTGGCGCGGGCAGCCCGGACGCATTTTTCCAGAATCATCTTGGCCGGCGCCGGATTTTCTTCCAGGAAGGCCATCAGATATTCACTGGTGGTGGTTTCCACGAAACCTCTGATTTCACTGTTTCCAAGCTTGGCCTTGGTCTGTCCTTCGAACTGCGGTTCCGACAGCTTGACAGAAATAATGGCAGTCAGACCTTCTCTCACGTCATCACCGGACAGTGCCGCTTCATTTTCTTTCAGCAGTTTTGCTTTTTTCCCGTAATCATTGATGACGCGGGTCAGTGCACTCTTGAATCCCACCAGATGGGTACCGCCGTCTGTGGTATTGATATTATTGGCATAGCCCAGAATATTTTCGTTATAGCTGTCTGTGTACTGCATAGCAACTTCCACTTCATACGTTTCTTTTGCCACTTCGAAGTATATGACTTCCTTATGGATCGCATCCTTGTTCCGATTGAGGAATTCAGCGTATTCTTTCAGACCGCCTTCATAATGATAAGTTTCGCTCTTTTTCTGGCCCTCCCGCTCATCCTTGAATGTAATCTTGATTCCCTTATTCAGGAACGCCATTTCCCGCAGACGATTCTGCAGAGTATGAAAATCGAAAACAGTTGTCTCGAAGATTTCCGGATCCGGCCAGAATGTAGTCTTGGAACCGGTCTTTTTCGATTCGCCGATGATTTCCAGCGGCGTAACGGTCTTTCCTCTCTCATAACACTGCTTATAGATATTTCCGTTTCTCTTGATTTCCACTTCCATGTGAGTGGAAAGAGCATTTACCACCGATGCACCTACACCGTGAAGACCACCGGATACTTTATATCCTCCGCCGCCGAATTTACCGCCTGCATGAAGCACCGTATGGATGACTTCCACTGCAGGGATACCCATCTTCGGATGCTTGTCCACCGGCATACCGCGGCCGTCATCCTCCACCATGATAGAATTATCCTTCTGTATGGTTACATGAATATTCTTGCAGTATCCGGCCAGAGCCTCATCGATACTGTTATCCACAATTTCATAAACCAGATGATGAAGTCCTCGTGGTCCGGTGCTTCCGATATACATGCCCGGACGCTTCCGAACTGCTTCCAGACCTTCCAGAACCTGTATCTGCGCCGCATCATACTGGCCTTTTGTTTTTTCTTCTAAGCTCATCGTTTCAACCTTTCATAAAAAAACTATCACATAAGAAAACCCCTCTGCAGGGCATATTTTAACTGAAACTCATTTCGAATAGTATATCACTTTTTCTGCTGAAATTCAACTGTTATTAAAGTTTTTATCAAAATCATAAAAAAAATCGCCCACAGGGGCGATTTTCGTTTTATTTACTATATAAAAAGTATCAAGGTTATATCATTCTTATGCTAAAAGTAATGATTCGACAAAATCCGCACTTCCGCACTCTATTTTTCCTGCAGGATTTCTTTGATTTCTTTCACCGATGCGGTGACCAGCTGGCGGAATTTCGGCGCTGCCTGATTGGCTGCTTCCTGTACCTCCTCGTGGGTCAGCGGTGTCTGGCTGATTCCTGCCGCCGGATTGCTGACGAAAGAAATTCCGCAGATTTTCATACCCATGTGATTTGCAGCTATGGCTTCCACCACAGTGGACATGCCTACTGCATCTGCACCCAGAGTATGAAGCATTTTAATTTCTGCAGGAGATTCAAAGGACGGACCGGTAGCCTGTGCATAAACACCTTTCTGCAGCTTGATGTGATTTTTCTCTGCCGCTTTTTTTATACACTTCTGCAGAGCCGGATCATAAACATGGCTCATATCCGGGAAACGAACACCAAGTTCATCAATATTTGCACCAATCAGCGGGTTTGGTGCGAACATGGATATCTGGTCTGTAATCATCATAAAGTCGCCGGCTTCAAAGGATGGATTGATTCCGCCGGACGCATTGGTCAGAAACAAAACCTTCGCACCCATCAGCTTCATGAGACGAATCGGAAGAACCACATCCGTGATCGGATATCCTTCATAATAATGGATGCGTCCCTTCATGCAGACCACCGGAACATCTTCCACATAACCGAAAATAAATTTACCTGCGTGTCCCGGAACTGTGGATACAGGAAATTCTTCGATCTCATGGTAATCCACTTCCCCTGCTATCTGTATATCCTGTGCATAGTCTCCCAGTCCGGATCCCAGAACAATGGCAACTTCCGGGCGGAATTTACTGAAATCAAATTTCTTCTGTATGCTTTCATAACATCTTAATAGTTTCTCATATACTGGGTTCATTTTCTTTCTCCTTTTCTGTTACATTTCCTTCTTTCACATAGAAGGTCTTTCCCGGCGGAAGCGTTTCCATAAGCTTTTCCGGTATTTCCGTCGTAGTGATAAACATCTGAATATCCGAAAGGGATTTGATCAGAAATTCCTGCCGCTGCAGATCCAGCTCACTCATCACATCATCCAGAAGCAAAATGGCATCTTCTCCGGTTTCCTCTTTGATAAGCGAAAGTTCAGCCAGCTTTACCGAAAGAGCAGAGGTTCTCTGCTGTCCCTGGGAACCGAAACTCCGCACACTGATAGCATCAATGAAAAATTCCACATCATCCTTATGCGGTCCTCTTGTAGTGGTTCGCTGTCTGAAATCATTCTCAAAGCTTCCGCGTATCACCTGATAATACTCTTCTTCTGTTTCTTCTGCTGTGGCAGAAACAGATACATTTGGTACATATTTGAGATTCAGCGTTTCCTTTCCGTTTGTTATGGATTGATGAATCACCTGACTGATATCCCGCAGCTTTTCCACGAATTCTTTCCGCATCACCATGATCTGCGCACCGTATCTGGCCAGCTGCATGTCCCAAAGATCCAATATGGAAGGATCCACAGATTCTTCTTTCAGATATGCGTTTCGCTGAAGCAGAACTTTTTTATAATTGCTGAAGGCTTCATAATACCTGGGTTTCAGCTGACAAAGCTCTCTGTCTATGAATCTTCTTCTTTTTTCCGGCTCTTCCTTCACAATCTTCAGATCTTCCGGTGAAAAAATGACCATATAAAGATTCTCCAGAAGTTCCGAAGCTTTTCGAATCCTGTTCCCGTCCAGCCTGGCGGATTTTCCTCCGTTCCGGCTGTAAATCAGTTCCACAGAAGTATCATAGTATTCTTTCTTTGCCTCAGCTTTTACTCTTGCAAATTCCGAACCGAACCGGATCAGATCGCTGTCTCTGCCGGTACGAAAGGATTTTCCCATGGAACACAGATAAATGGATTCCAGAAGGTTGGTCTTTCCCTGGGCATTATTCCCCAGAATCAGATTCACATTTTTATGAAATTCCAAATGCAGTTCTTCATAATTTCTGAAATTGTAAAGTTCGATTTCTTTGATATACATATTTAATTATTTGTAATTCTTACAGGCAATATCAGGTACTCAAACCGGTTTCCGGATATCGGTTTTACCAGGCAAGGGCTGATGCTGCTGTTAAATAACATGACGATTTCCTCATCATCGATGACTTTCAATACGTCCATCAGATATTTGGAATTAAAGCCTATGATTAAATCATTCCCTTCTTTGGAAATGATCACATCTTCCTTTACATTTCCTTCTTCCGATTTGGATGTGATTTCCATGTTGTTTTCTTTCATATCCAGTTTGATCAGATTATTTTTTCCAACCTTTGCAAGAAGGGACGCTCGCTCTATACTGTTCAGAAAATCACTTCTGTTTACCACAATCCTGGTTTTGCTATCCTTCGGCAGAATATCCCTGTATTTCACAAATTCTCCTTCCAGAAGACGAAGCACTACGCGGATATCTTCCATCAGGAAAATAGCACGTTTATCATTGATATAAAGACGAATCTGGTCATTTTCTTCCATTTCCGTTTCACTGATGATCTTGCTGATTTCTCCGAAAATCTTCGCAGGAATCACAATGCTTTCTTTTTCTTTATTCTTCATATTCTCTCTGGCTATAGCCATACGGAATCCGTCAAGTGCCACCATATTCAGGCTTTCTTCTTCCATTTCCACCAGCACACCGGTAATCACACCGCGAGATTCATCGATACTGGCTGCAAAAGACGTTTTTCGTATCATTTCCTTCAGCACATCTTTACTGAACAGGATCTGATCATCTGCTTCCTCCGGCATATTCAGATTCGGAAATTCATCTGCCGGCATGCCTATAATATTAAACTCGGAGCTGGCACACCGAATTGTAACCTTTCCATCTTCATATTCAATGGTAATCCTATCGTTTGGAAGCTTTCTTATAATATCTCCGAACAGTTTGGCGAATACTACCGTTTCTCCCGGAACAAAATTTTCAACCGCAAGTTTTTTTTCAATGCTCAGGTCAAGGTCTGATGCAGACATGGTCAGACTACCGTTTTCGTCCACCCGAAGGAGGATACCTTTCAGAATTGGAATGGTGGTTCTCGATGTTACTGCTTTGGAAACGATATTTAAGGCTCTTGATAAAGCCTGCTGATTACATGAAAATTTCATTTTGATCCTCCGGTCTGTTATTCTTTATTTATATTCTTTTATAGTAGTAATAGTAGTAGGGGCTGTGGATTCTGTGGATAACTTTCAGATTCCCTGAAAACCCTGAAAAAGTTATTGTTTCAGAAGAGTGGATAAAGGGATATTCCTTACTGTTTTAATCCATAATCTCATCTTTCATCTGTTCGATCCGCTGGGCGAAAGAAGGATCTGCTTTCATTTCTCCTTCAATTTTATCACAGGCATACATGACAGTGGTATAATGTTTTCCTCCAAACATCTGTCCGATCTTCGGAAGAGAATAATCTGTCATTTCCCGGATCAGATACATGGCAACCTGCCTTGGATAAGCGATGCTGTTCTGTTTCTTGGATGATTCCAGATCTGCCATTTTGATGGAATAGTGTTTACATATGTATTTTTTTATTTTTTCCGGTGTGACCTTGATATCTCCATCTGTAAGGATGTCTTTCAGTGTTCTTCTGGCGAAATTTTTATCTGCTTTCTCTCCAAGAAGCTGCGAGAAGGATACGATTCGTGTGAAAGCTCCTTCCAGTTCCCGGATATTATCTTTGATTTTCTCTGCAATCAGACAGATGACATCATACAGATCATCATCCACTGCGATGTTCATGTTTTCCGCTTTTTTCGTCAGTATGGCAACTCTTGTTTCGTAATCCGGCGGCTGAATGTCGGCAATCAGATTCCACTGGAAACGGCTTCGCAGCCTGTCCTCCAGATTTACCAGCTTGTTTGGTGCCCTGTCACTGGAAATGATGATCTGTTTATTGGAATCGTAAAGGGTATTGAATGTATGGAAGAATTCCTCCTGGGTACTGTCTTTTCCCTCCATGAATTGAATGTCATCAATCAGCATCACATCCACTTTACGGTATTTATTTTTAAATTCGCTGATTTTGTTTTCACGCAGTGCACGAATCAGTTCATTGGTAAACATTTCGGAAGAAACATAAAGTACATTCAGTCCCGGATTATGTTCCAGCAGATAGATACCGATGGCATGCATCAGATGGGTTTTTCCAAGTCCGGATCCGCCGTAGATAAACAGCGGGTTATATGCCTCGGATGGGGATTCTGCCACAGCCAGTGCTGCTGCATGGGCGTATTTATTGCTGTTTCCCACCACGAAATTATCAAAATTATATCTTGGATTAAAGATTTTTTCCATTCCCATTTTTGAAACAGGCGTAACAGAAGAATCAGGTTCGGGTTCCGGGTCCGGTTTTGATTTTTCTGCCGGCGATTCCTTCAGAAATTCATCCATTTCCTTGATCACTGCCCTGTATCGGTCATGAAGTACTGTTTCTAGGCAGTCTTCAATGACCTGAATGTATCTGGTTCTGATAATATTCAGGATGAAGTCTACATCGATTCCACCGGAACGCTTTACGCCGATATATGCTATTTTCAGATCACTGTCAATCTGAAATACTTCCAGAGGCTGAAGCCAGGTATTGAAACTGACAGCGGTAGTCAGCTTTTGAAGTTCTTCTTTTAATGCCTTTGTCGTTTTTTCATTTTTGTTCATATGAAACCTTCACTTCTTTTTCTAAATGATATATTCTTATTGTACAAAAATAGTTATCCACAAGCAAGTATGAATTACATGGAAAACGAAATATATTTTTTTAGATTTTTATCCATGGGTTGAGGATAAAATTGTGCATAAGTAGAATCGTCTTTTTTTATTGTATTTTCAGCCGTTTGAAATTTTTATTCCGATGCAGCTGAATCATAATATGTGGATGTATTTCTATATTTTTAACATACGTGGAAATCGTAAATGTGAATACTTAGAAATAATAATTTCATTGACAATTAAAAATTTTTGAAGTATACTACTTAGGTATCTGTGTGCCATTGGAATTTAGATGCACACGAGCTTATTATTTTAGAAGGGAGAACAACCAATATGAAAATGACTTTACAGCCTAAGAAACGGCAGAGAATGAAGGAACACGGCTTCAGAAAGAGAATGTCCACCAAGAATGGCAGAAACGTTCTGAAGAGAAGAAGAGCAAGAGGCAGAAAGAAATTAACTGCTTAATTTCCTTATGCTTTGAGAGAGCAGTAAACGCTCGAAAAGAGGAAACATGCTGAAAAGAAATGTTTTGCGAAAAAAAACAGATTTTCAGTCGATTTACAATCGCGGAAAATCTGTGGGTGACAGGTTCGTGGTGCTGTTTTATCGGCCTAACGGGCTTGTTTACAATAGGACAGGTTTTTTAGCAAGTAAAAAAGTCGGAAACAGTGTGAAAAGAAACAGGGCGAGACGGCTTATGAAGGAAAGCTACCGTCATCTGGCGGAAAAACTTCCGCAGCATGCGCATTATGATTTTATCATTATCGCCAGAAACACCATTTCCGGAAAGAAGTGTGCGGAAGTGGAGAAATCTCTTCTTTCTGCGATGAAACGAGCCGGAGTAATAAAGAAATAATGAAATACGTGAGTTCTTTTTTTAAAAAGATCCTGATAGGTCTGGTGAGATTTTATCAGATTTGTATTTCTCCTTTATTTCCACCTACCTGCCGGTTTACGCCCACCTGCTCGGTATATTTTATACAGGCTGTAGAAAAATACGGAGCAATCAAGGGCACTTACTTAGGAATCAAACGGATTCTGAAGTGTCACCCCTGGCATGAGGGGGGCTACGACCCTTTGGAATAATGGAGGAATTGAATGAGATTATTAGCGCAACCAATGGGTTATCTGCTTATGTGGTTATATGAGCTGATCGGTAACTATGGAATTTCCCTGATTATTGTTACCCTGGTCGTTAAGCTCTGTTTATATCCGCTTTATGCGAAGCAGATCATGTCAACTGCGAAAATGTCCAAACTCAATCCGAAGATTAAGGAAATTCAGCAGAAGTATGCGAAAGATCAGATGATGATGAATGAAAAGCTCCAGGAGCTTTACAAGCAGGAAGGTGTCAGCATGTCTGCCGGCTGCCTGCCGATGGTGATTCAGATGTTCATCATTATGGCTCTGTTCGCACTGCTCAGAAATCCGATGGTTTATTTCAGCAACATGGATAAAGCAGACATGATGCTGTTTGCGATTCACGAACCTTTCCTTTGGATCAAGGACCTGGCGCAGCCTGACAAGTGGATCCTGCCTGTTGCGGCAGGTATTGCCACATATATTTCCTTCACCATGAATCAGAAGAATAATCTGAACGGCGGAAACAATCCTTCCATGCAGCAGATGAATGTAATGAATAAGATGATGCAGTACGTCTTCCCGGTTACTATTCTGCTGATGGCCAGAAGCTATCCGGCCGGTCTGGCAATTTACTGGTTCTTCAGCCAGGTGATTCAGATATTCTATAATATCCGCTTTAACCAGCTGAAAAAAAAGATGAACGAAGAAGAAGCACCGAAGGGAAAGAAAAAAAGCAAGGCAAGAGCATAAGTGCATTGGAGGAACAGAATTAATATGGATTATTCTGAAAAATGGGGCACAGACGTCGATACTGCCGTGAAACTGGCGCTGGACGATCTGCAGCTTACAATAGACGAAGTCGATGTGACAGTCCTGGAAGAACCTTCAAGAGGTTTTTTCGGTATCGGTTCCAAACTTGCAAAAGTAAGAGTTGAAAAGAAAAAGCCTGTTAAGGTGGAAGAAAAGAAGCAGGAAGCACCTGCTGCAAAGGAAGCACCGAAGACAGAAATTTCCGAAAAGAAGGAAATAACCGAGAAGCCTGTGCGTACTGAGAAACAGAAGAAGACACAGACTTCAAATGAACCGGAGAACAGAACATCATCGCCGAAACGCAATAATAATAACAGAAAAGACAGAAACAGCCGGAATAATAAACCGAGAAAAGAGCGTCGGGACAGGGAATTAAAAGAATTCCATGAACCAATTGAGCCTGTAATTGCAAGGGTTCCGGATGAGGAACTGACCGTATGCGAAAATCACATCGCACTGGATTTCCTTGCAGAAGTGACCGAGCAGATGGGTCTTTCTCTGGATATTACCGCGAAGGAAGGCGGCGATGCCCTGTACATCGACATTCAGGGTAAAGATTCCGGTACAATTATCGGAAAACGCGGCCAGACGCTGGATGCCATTCAGTATCTGACCAGCCTGGTTGTTAATAAGGATCAGGAAAAATACACCAGAGTTGTCGTGGATGCGGAAAATTACCGTACCAAGAGAGAAAAGACTCTGGAAATGCTGGCAATCCGCCTTGCCAACAAGGTCGTGAAAACCAGAAGAAGTGTGAAACTGGAACCTATGAATCCGTATGAGCGGAAAGTGATTCACGCCACACTGCAGAACCACCCTTATGTCACTACGAAGAGTGAGGGTCAGGACCCATACAGACGGGTTATCATTGAATTAAAATAATTGGAATACAACCCGCTTTTTTTAGAGCGGGCTGTTTTATTCTTGAGAAGATACTGAAGGAGAAGGTTATGGAAGATACCATTGCTGCCATTGCCACGGCATTGGGAGAAGGAGGCATCGGCATTGTCAGAATCAGTGGGGAGGATGCTCTGCCGATTCTTCAGAAGATATTCCGGGGACGAAAAACAGAGGATAAGGTCCTCACATATGGACATGTTTATGACAATTTCACCGGCGACTGCATCGATGAGGTTATGGCCGTCTATATGAAAGGTCCACATTCTTATACAACGGAGAATGTGGTGGAAATTCAGTGTCATGGAAGCATCGTATCACTTCGCAAAATCCTATCGCTGGTGCTTCGAAACGGTGCACGCCTTGCGGAACCCGGGGAATTTACCAAGCGTGCATTTCTCAACGGGAGATTAGATCTTTCTCAGGCCGAAGCTGTGATCGATCTGATCCGCGCAAAGTCAGATGCTTCTTTCGATGTTGCATTGGGCCAGCTGGAGGGCAAGTTAGGAAATGTTGTTCGTGAAATCCGTGCACACCTTCTGGATCTTCTGGTTAATATCACGGTGAACATTGATTATCCCGATGAAGATATCGAGGAACTGACCTATGAAAATCTTTTGTCGGGTCTGGTTCAGACGAAAGATCAAATATCTTCACTGCTTTCCACGGCAGATACAGGGAGAATGATTCGGGAGGGACTGTCCGTTTCCATTATTGGGAAACCCAATGTAGGGAAGTCTTCACTGATGAATGCTCTGCTCCGGGAGACCCGCGCCATCGTGACAGAGATTCCCGGAACCACCAGAGATACCATTGAAGAGATGCTTTCTATTCGAAACATTCCTGTGAAACTGACAGATACAGCAGGAATCCGCCAGACGGAGGATATCATCGAAAAAATCGGGATTGAAAAGAGTAAGGAATCATTTAATCAGTCAGACCTTGTTCTTTTCATGGTGGATGGCAGCAGAAACCTGGATTCTGAGGATGAAGAGATACTTTCTCATCTGGGGGACCGGCAGGCAATTGTAATACTGAACAAGGTGGATCTTCCGCAGAAGATTACATCCGATTCTCTCAGGCAGCGTATTCCGTCTGCAGTTGTTATAGAAGCTTCTCTGAAAGAAGAGAAGGGCATCACAGAGATTGAAGATGCCATCGCGGATCTGGTTTACGGGGGGAAGTTGAATCAGAAGAACAGTGTGCTGGTGACCAGTGTGCGTCATAAGAATCTGCTGGAACAGGCAGTCTCTTCGGTCACGGATGCAATTTCCATGGCCCAGATTCGTCAGCCGCTGGAATTTCTTGAGATTGACGTAAACCGGGCTTACGAACTTCTGGGAGAGATCGTTGGCGAAACCGTGTCCGGTGATGTCATCAACGAAGTGTTTTCAAGATTCTGTCTGGGTAAATAATACAGTCAGATCATACAGATCGATGATATAGAAGGAGTGAAATATGGAACATCTTTTTATGGGGGAATACGATGTCATTGTCATCGGTGCCGGACATGCCGGCTGTGAAGCGGCACTGGCATGTGCGAGAATGGGAAAAGAAACCCTTCTATGCTCCATGAATCTGGAAGCAGTGGCTATGATGCCCTGCAACCCATCCATCGGAGGAACCGGAAAGGGACATCTTGTCCGGGAAATTGATGCCCTGGGCGGAGAAATGGGAAAAAATATTGATAAAACCTTTATCCAGAGCAAGATGCTCAATACAGCCAAAGGGCCGGCAGTGCATTCTTTGCGGGCGCAGGCTGACAAGAACAGATACCACCTGGAAATGAAAAAGACCATCGAGCATACGGATCATCTGGATATGCGGCAGATGGAAGTCACGGATCTGATTGTAGAAGATGGTAAAGTATGCGGGATTGAAACAAGAACCCATACCTGGTATAGGGCGAAAGCTGTCATCCTCGCCACTGGAACCTTTCTTCGGGGAAAAATTTTTATCGGTGACAGCGCATTTGAAAGCGGTCCGAACGGACTGGCTCCATCCAATGATCTGGCAGATAATCTGAAAAAACATGGCATGAAGCTGCGCCGGTTCAAGACCGGAACCCCTGCCAGATGCCTGGGCCAGAGTCTGGACTACACGAAGATGCAGGAACAGAAGGGAGATGAGAAAATCGTTCCTTTCTCTTTCATGAATGATTCAATTGGTGAAAATCAGGTTTCCTGCTGGCTGACTTATACCAACGAGGAAACACATAATGTAATCCGTGCCAATTTCCACCGGTCTGCACTTTTCGGCGGTCAGATTGAGGGAATCGGTCCGCGGTACTGTCCATCCATCGAGGATAAGGTGAACCGGTTTGCAGATAAGGAAAGGCATCAGCTGTTTATCGAACCGGAGGGACTGGATACAGATGAAATGTACATACAGGGAATGAGTTCCAGCTTGCCGGAAGATGTACAGCTGGCATTCTACAGAACCATACCCGGTCTGGAGAATCTGCGTATTGTTCGGCCGGCATACGCCATAGAATACGACTGCATTGATCCGCAGGATCTGCAGCTGAATCTGGAATATCGTTATATTGAAAACCTGTTTTGTGCCGGGCAGTTCAACGGAAGTTCCGGGTATGAAGAGGCAGCCGCACAGGGCCTGATGGCCGGAATCAACGCTGCACTGAAAATTTCCGGAAAAAATCCACTGATTCTTGGAAGAGACGAGGCTTATATCGGCGTTCTCATCGACGATTTGGTGTCCAAAGGTACCAATGAGCCTTATCGGATTATGACCAGCAGAGCTGAATACAGGCTGGTTCTGAGGCAGGATAATGCGGATCAGAGGCTTACGGAAAAAAGTTACTGTATTGGACTGGCAACTAAGGAAAGATATTCTCGTTATCTGGCGAAGAAAAATGCGGTAGCCAAAGAAGCGTCCCGTCTGGAGGAGAAGCTGGTAGGTCCGAAGGAAGCAAATGATTTCCTCATTGCCCGGGGAACCTCTCCACTGCAGAATCGTGTTTCCATGGCAGAACTTCTCCGTCGTCCTCAGATATCTTATACAGATCTGGCGGAAATCGATGATGAAACCAGACCGATGCTGTCTTACCACGAAGTGACACAGCTTGAAGTTCAAATTAAATATGAAGGATATATTCAGAAGCAGATGGCGCAGATTGAACGGTATAAGAAGCTGGAAAACCGTAAACTGCCTCAGCATTTCGATTACAGTCTCATCGAAGGTCTGCGAATTGAAGCGGTGCAGAAGCTGAACCAGATTCAGCCTGAATCGGTCGGACAGGCATCCCGCATCAGCGGTGTTTCCCCTGCAGACATCAATGTACTTCAGGTATATCTGGAGAAACAGAGAAGAAAGGGTCAGTCATGTTGCAGATAAAAGAAGCGTTCGATGCTGTGGGTGTTTCCTGTTCCCCTGAGATGGCACGGCAGCTGGAACAGTATATGGAAGGTGTCCTTTCCTGGAATGAAAAGGTGAATCTGACTGCCATCACAGACCGGGATGAATTCATTATTAAACATTTGCTGGATTCTGTGCTTTGCTGCGGATTTCCCGAATATCAGTCTGCGAATAAAATCATCGATGTGGGAACGGGCGGTGGTTTCCCGGGTGTTCCACTTGCCGTTGTTTCACCGGAAAAGCAGTTTATTCTGATGGATTCTCTGAAAAAACGTCTGAATATTATCGACGAACTGACGTCTTCCATCGGAATCCGAAATGTTTCCACAGTCCATGCCCGTGCAGAGGAACTGGCCAGAAACAAAGCACATCGCGAGAAGTATGATCTTTGTGTTTCCAGGGCGGTTGCAAACCTGGCAACCCTGTCAGAATACTGCCTTCCTTTCATCCGGCAGGGCGGGTATCTTTTTGCCTATAAAGGTCCGGATGCAGAGGAAGAAATTGACCAGGCTAAAAAAGCAATTTTTCTGCTGGGCGGGCAGCTGGAACGGGTAGAATCGGCTCCTCTGAACCGGTATGGTTTGGATCATCGGATTTTGTTCATAAAAAAAATAAGAAATACGCCGGCGAAATATCCCAGAAAAGCCGGAACCCCGTCGAAAGACCCCCTGAAATAGCGAAAACAGGGGGCTTTCTTTTTTTCTTGGCAGAAAAAAAACAACACAGGTACTGCGGGAAATGATATGATTTCCCTGAGAAGTGTGTACAGGTGTTTCTATAGAAAGACCGGAGAAAAAAGGGGGAAGAATTATGTTAGAATTGCTGGGAAAGAAATCCGGAGGATTGTTCGGTACGTCGCGGAGTGCCCCGCCATCTGTTCTCGAGTCGAAGGCAGCGGAGCAGGAAAAAGCTTCTTTGAAGCAGGAAGTGGTTCAAATTCCGATCCATCAGATTTTTCTGAATCCGGAGCAGCCCCGAAAAATTTTTCGTGAAGAAGAGCTGACACAGCTTGCTTCTTCCATACGTGATTATGGCGTTCTTCAGCCGATTCTCGTCAGACCCGCTTTGGACGGTAATTTTTTAGTAATAGCCGGTGAGCGGAGATATCGTGCAGCTTGTCTGGCCGGACTTGCCGCCATTCCTTCTATCGTACGGAGTATGGAGGAAGAAGAGGCTGCACTGGTTGCACTGGTGGAAAATGTGCAGAGAGAAAATCTGGACTATCTGGAAGAGGCACGTGCTTATAAGAAGCTGATGGATGATTTCGGTCTGACGCAGAGTGAAATCGCACAGAAAGTCGGCAAGCAGCAGTCCACGATCTCCAACAAAATCCGCATTCTCTCGCTGCCTGATGATATTCAGGAAATATTGACAGAGCACAGGCTTACAGAGCGTCATGCGCGAGCCCTTCTTCGTATTCATGGTGAATCAGACAGAAGAAAAGTGATTTCCCGGGTCATAAAAAATAATCTGAATGTCAAACAGACTGAAAAACTCGTGGAGGATCTGCTGTCAGGACAGGAGGAGCAGAATCGTAAAAAAAATAAAGTAAACTATATCAGTTATAAGATTTATGTGAACACAATCCGCAAGGCTTTTCTGCAGATAAAAGAAATGGAAAATAATGCCATTTTTTCTCAGGAGGATAAGGGGGATGTACTTGAATTAAAAATTACCATACCAAAAAAAGACCGATGTTTCACGTGAAACATCGGTCTTTTTTTCAAAATCAGTAGAAATAAATCTGAAAGTATTATATAATATTACCTGTCAGCAATTAGACAATTTAAACAGGAGGGACGACTACTTTGGGAAAAGCAATTGCAATATTTAATCAAAAGGGCGGAGTAGGGAAAACAACAACAAATATCAACCTGGCAGCTTGCCTGGCAATCAAAGGGAAGAAAGTACTTATATTGGATATCGACCCGCAGGGGAATACCACCAGTGGTATCGGAATATCGAAAAAAAATCTGGAAAAAACGGTTTATAATATTCTGGTAGATCAAAATTTTGATCCGAGAGAAGCTATCATCCAGACAACTGTGGAAAATCTGGATTTGATTCCGGCAAGCGTGGATCTGGCAGGTGCAGAGGTTGAACTGGTACAGATGAAGGGAAGAGAGATTTCCCTGAAGAAAGGGCTTGATAAGATTCGTCATATGTATGACTATATTTTTATCGATTGCCCACCGTCACTTGGACTGCTGACTATTAACTCGCTGACTGCAGTGGACAGTGTGCTGATTCCGATTCAGTGCGAATTTTATGCACTGGAAGGAGTAAGCCAGCTGGTAAGTACCATAGAGCTGGTAAAGAAAAGCCTGAATCCAAAACTGACCGTTCAGGGTGTAATCCTTAGCATGTTTGACGGAAGAACAAACCTGTCGCTGCAGGTGGTACAGGAAGTGAAAAAATATTTCGGAGGAAAAGTATACTCCACGGTTATTCCAAGAAACGTCAGATTGGCAGAAGCACCGAGCTATGGAATGCCGATTACAGAATATGATCCGAAATCCAAGGGTGCAGAAGCATATATGGATTTTGCGGAAGAATTCTTAGAGCTGGAGGAAGAGTAGAATGGCAGCAGCAAAAAAGGGAGGACTAGGCAGAGGATTGGATGCATTGTTTGCGGATGTGCCGGTCACTGCTCCGGAAGAAGAGAAAAAAGATGAGAAGGGCATAGCGGATATTCCGGCAGAAGACAGAGTGAACTATATCGGTATCCACGAAATCATGCCCAATGTGAACCAGCCAAGAAAGACATTCCCGGAAGAAAAAATAGAAGAACTGGCAGATTCCATCCGCGAACACGGTATAATACAACCGATTGTCGTAAGAAAGAAACAGAAAGGCTATGAAATCGTAGCCGGTGAAAGAAGATGGCGTGCGGCCATGAAAGCCGGACTGTCGGAAGTACCATGCCTGCTCCGGGAACTGAGTGACGAGCAAAACATGCTTATCGCAATTATAGAAAATATGCAGAGAGAGGATCTGAATCCCATTGAAGAAGCAGAGGGACTGCATCAGATGATCAGCACATTTGGACTGACGCAGGAGCAGGTTTCGAAGAGTGTGGGAAAAAGCAGACCGTATATCACGAATTCTCTTCGACTTTTGAAGCTGCCTGATCATATACGTTTGAAGGTATCAGAAGGAGAGCTTACTGCCGGACATGGAAGAACACTGATTACTGTAGAGGATGGAAACCTGCAGCGCCAGCTGTGTGATAAAATCATAGAAGAAGGTCTTTCTGTCCGGCAGACAGAAAAGCTGGTCAGTGAACTGGGAAAAGCACCGAAAAAGAAACCTTTACAGAAACAAAAAAATCCAGACACGCTTCGTGTGGAGGAGGAACTGAAAACGATACTTGGAACGAAAGTGAGCATCGTTGAAAAAGGAAAAAAAGGAAAAATAGAAATAGAGTGCTTTAGCAGGGATGAATTGAATCGACTCATTGAACTGTTGAAAAAACTGGGATAGAGGGAGATGTTTCACATGAAACCTTTGTTATGGGTAATAGTGCTCCTGGCTATATGGAATCTGATTACCTTTTTTCAGATGGGGCTGGATAAAAGAAAAGCAGTAAAAGGAAAAAAACGGATCAGTGAAAAAACTCTTCTTATATCAGCCTTTGTCATGGGAGCTGCGGGAAGCGGTGCAGGAATGCTGGTCTTTCATCACAAGACGAAAAAGTGGAAGTTCCGAATTCTGGTTCCGGTGGCCTTGGTGTTCAATCTGGCAGTATGCATCTTGATAGGATATCTGATGTAAAGTAAATAGAATAACAGAGGGTCTCCGGAAAGAGACCCTCTTTTCGACAGTAATGAAACAGAGCCGATACATACGGAGAAGAGGTAAATGAATAAAATCGAAGAGAAAAAAAGGCAGGAAAGAGCCGAACATCTGCTGGAGAAATGCAGGGAAGTGCTTCGAAGTGAAAAAATTCCTGTTTCTGAAGGAATTATCGGGTTAAAAATCAATGACGGAATACGAAGTCGGTTCGGAAGCTGCAGAAAAGTGCAGGGAGTGAAAAAAATGAATCCAAAGTTCGAGATTGAAATCAGCGGAAGAATGATGAACGCAGACGACAGAGCAATAGAAACCGTTTTGCTGCATGAACTGATTCACACCTGTTATGGATGCATGAACCACGGAAAACGGTGGAAACAATATGCAGGGAAGCTGAATCAAAAGTATGGGTATGAAATAGAGCCATCTTCACGGTATGAATCTTTCGGCCTGAAGGATCCCGGGAGCAGAGAAGAGATTCATTACAGAATCGTATGCATGAACTGTGGAATGGAAATAACAAGAAAACGTCGATGTCCACTTGTGGTAAATACTGACAGATACCGATGCGGCAAATGTGGAGGAAAGTTGGAAATTCGATAAATCCTACTACATCTTGTAGATGAAAAACAAAAGAAAATGTGGTAGAATATATAGAAGTGCCTTTCGAAAAAGGAAACCGCCTGCAAAAAGTTTTGTGGCAGGATTATCACAGAATCAACACGGAGGAGAAAGGCCGGGTATGATATAATAAATGGAGGAGGAAACCATGTCTGAACGGAGACTTGAAAAGATCATTTCTTCATATATTCCGATGCCTGTCTGCATTATTAACAGGCTGGGAAAAGTTGTGGAAGCCAACAGCAGGATCGGCGAGGTATTCCTCTATGACGGAATCGGAGGCGGCGATATTTTCGCCCTGACCGGGATTCGTGCGGCAGATCTGTATGAGGCAGCCGAAAAGGATCAGCATCCGCTGCTGAAGCGAAATGACAAGATATTTCGTCTCATGCTGCAGAAGGGCTCTGACGTGAAGGGTGAGGATGATGGCGATCTGACCATTGTCTTTAATGATGTAACAGGGCTTGAGGATCTGAAAGACAGATATAATAACGAAAAAATATGCATGGCTAAAATTCAGGTGGACAATTATGATGAACTGGTCTCAAGCACGAGCACAGAAAAGAGACTGATTCTTTCCAGTGAAATTGACAGGTTGATCCGCCGATGGTGCGGAAAAGTCAATGCGTCTGTCAACCAGGTGAGAAACAACGCATATGTGGTATGGTTTGAGCAGCAGTATCTGGAACGTCTTATCAGTAATAAATTTGATATTCTGGATGAAATCCGGAATGTGGAGACCGGAGCGGACTTTCCTGCGAGCCTCAGTATAGGTGTAGGGGTAGGAGGCAGAAATCCATCACAGACAGAAGAGTATGCGGATGCGGCTCTGGATCTGGCACTGGGGCGTGGCGGAGATCAGGCTGTAGTGAAACGGAACCTGAAGATCGAGTACTACGGCGGAAAGCTGCAGACAGTAGAAAAGAGCAACAAGGGGAAATCGAAAATTGTCGGTCATGCATTGAAGCGGCTTGTGGTGCAGGCAGGAAAGGTCTTTATCATGGGACATCAGAATCCGGATATGGACTGCTTTGGTGCAGCCCTTGGCATTTCACGGTTCTGCGAACTTTTCGAGAAAAAGGCGAGTATTGTCATAGATGAATATAACGAAGCACTGCAGAGCATTTATCTGCAGGCAAGGCAGAGTGAGAACTATCAGCTGATTACCAGTGAAAAAGCCTTGAGTCAGGTAGATGGAGAAAGCCTGATTATTGTTCTGGATACCCACCGTCCCAGCATGACCCAATGCCCGAAGCTGCTGGAGATGACCGATAAAATCGTTGTAATCGACCATCATCGAAAGATGGAAGAATTCATCGAGAATCCTACGCTTGCGTATATGGAGTCGTACGCATCATCCACATGTGAACTGGTGGCAGAAATTCTGCAGTACATGGCAAGTAAAAAAAGCCTAGTGAAGCTGGAAGCAGAAGCCCTTCTGGCCGGAATGACCGTAGATACAAACGGGTTTGCCATGAAAACAGGTGTACGAACCTTTGAAGCAGCGGCATGGCTCAGACGGCAGGGTGCAGATACCACAGAGGTAAAGCGGTTTTTCCAGAAGGATGTGCTTAGCTTCCGGATCAATGCGGAAGCACTGGCTTCTGCAAAATTTCTTGAAAACGGTGTGGCACTGTCGATATGCGATCAACCCCATGCAGATGAACAGGTCATTTGTGCGCAGGTAGCGGATCAGCTGCTGACCGTGAAAGGAGTAAAAGCCTCGTTTGTCATCGGCGTCAATGGAGAAGGAAGGACTGTAATCAGCGCAAGATCCATGGGCGCAGTCAATGTACAGGTGGCAATGGAGAAATTTGGCGGCGGGGGACATCTGACTACAGCTGCTGCACAGGTAGATATGCCGAAAAAAGAAGCGGCAGAAATAATTATTAAAATCATGGAGGAAATGTTAAATGGTAGTAATTCTTAACAGAGATATAAAGGGAACCGGAAAAGCCGGAGATGTGGTGAAGGTCAGCGACGGATACGCAAGAAACATGCTGATCCCGAGAGGCTGGGCGACCGAAGCCACGGAAGGAAATGTTCGAAGCCTGGAGAAACAGAAAGCCATCGCTGCAGAAAAGAAAGCAGAAGAAAAAGCAGCTGCACAGGCACAGGCAGAGAAAATCAAGACACTATCCGTAACGATAAAAACAAAAGCAGGGGACGGCGGCAGAATTTTCGGATCCATAACATCAAAGGATATTGCAGATGCACTGAAGGCACAGCATAAGCTGACCGTGGACAAGAAAAAAATCCAGCTGGACAGCCCGATTAAACAGACCGGTGAAATGGAAGTCGCAATGAAACTGTATCCGGAGGTCACTACGACACTGAAGGTAATCATTGTAGCAGAATAGGAAAACAGATGAAACCGGAATCGGTAAACAGAATGGAGTAAGGCTATGGTAGAACGGATCCCGCCCCATAATGAGGAAGCGGAGCGGTGCGCACTCGGTGCGTCCATGCTCAGCAAAGACGCACTGTATGATGTGATTGAAGAAGTAACTGCCGATGATTTTTATAACGAAAATCATCGGGAGATTTACAAGGCAATCATGGATCTGTACAGAGAAAATTCACCGGTAGACATGCTGACGGTGTGTGAAACACTGAAAAAAAAGAAAGCACTGGACATGGTGGGAGGCAGAGCATATATCGCGACACTCACAACAGCAGTGCCGTCTACCGTAAATGCAGGAGAATATGCGAAAATCGTTTCCGAAAAAGCAGCTCTCCGTCAGCTGATCAATACAGCCGAAGAAATCATGAACAAGGGCTACGAAGGGAAGGATGAAGCGAAGGAAGTCCTGAACTTCGCAGAAGCGGGAATTTTTCAGATTGGTCAGAAGCGTCAGAAAAACGATTACACCCAGATACAGGATATATTGCTGAAAAATGTGGAAATCATTGATGCGGCATCAAAGAATCAAGGTAAAGTAGTAGGAATTCCTACAGGGTTCAAGGATCTGGACGAACTGACATCGGGACTTCATCGTTCGGATCTGATCATACTGGCAGCACGGCCGGCTATGGGAAAAACTGCCTTTGCACTGAACATCGCACAGCAGACGGCAGTAAAGGCAGGATCTTCCGTACTGATTTTCAGTCTGGAAATGTCGAAGGAGCAGCTGGGACAGCGGCTCCTTGCCATACAGGCCAGAGTAGAGATGCAGAAGCTGAAAACCGGAACCTTGGACCGTAAGGATTGGGACCGACTGAATATGGCCTTGGATGAGCTTCACAGCTCGAAAATATTTATCGATGATACACCGGGCATTTCTATTATGGAAATGCGAAATAAATGCCGCCGACTGAAAGCGGAGCACGGACTGGATCTGGTGGTGATTGACTATTTGCAGCTGATGCAGTTTGACGGAAAAGCGGACAGCCGTCAGCAGGAGATTTCGGCAATTTCCAGACATTTGAAGCTGCTGGCCAGAGAGATGGACTGTCCGGTCATTGTTCTGTCTCAGCTGTCACGGGCTCCGGAGCTTCGGCAGGATCACCGGCCGATTCTATCCGATCTGCGGGAATCCGGTTCCATAGAACAGGATGCGGATATTGTCATCTTCCTTTACAGGGACGACTATTACAATCCGGATAACAGCGACAAACACGGAATCTGCGAAGTAAATGTAGCCAAGCACAGAAGTGGACCTACGGATAAAGTAGAACTGACGTGGGTTGAACGATACACGAAATTCAGCGATAAAGCACTGTAAATCGGAAAGCGCAAGCGGAAAGGAGCAGCAGCGATGATTACGAAAGAGATGACCGTTATTGAAGTTCTGAATATGGGGCAGCAGTATGGCCGGGTGTTCGAAAAATTTCTGCTGACATGCGCAGGCTGTCCGGGAGCGGAAAGTGAAACTCTGGAAGAGGCAGCAAAAGGACACGGCGTCAGATTGGAATGCCTTCTGGCAGCGCTGAATGAGGCGACAGAATAAAGCTGACGGAGGCCCTACATGAATTATATCAAGGGAAAGATAAAGGATTTTTATCTTCTGACAAGCGAAATTGAAAATATTTTTCTGAATGAATATATGCCGGGTGCGCCGGGGGACCACGTGAAGGTCTACCTGTTCGGATTTATGTATGCGCAGCAGAGGGAAGAAATGAGTCATGAAACCCTGGCCCGCCAGTTGTGCTTGTCATTGGATCAGGTGGATCAGGCATGGACTTACTGGGCGGATATGGGGGTTGTGAAAAAGCATCCCCGTTTTGAAGAGAAGGAAAACGCCTGCCGACTGAACTATGACGTGGAGTTTTTGCATCTGAGGGAGCAGATGTACAGAAGTCCGCTGACAGCAGAGCAGGAGGAAACAGAATCCTATGGAGAGGAAAACGATGAACTGCTGCAGAATCAGGATGTGAAATCGCTCCTTGCAGATATTCAGAGGATTACGGGGCGTACTATAAGCACGGTGGAGGCACAGGAGATTCACAGCTGGCTGACGGATCTGGGCACGAAGCCGGAAGTCATCAGGCAGGCTTACAGTTACTGTGTGAACCGTGGAAAAAGCAATGTAAAATACATTTCCAGAGTCGTGATGCAATGGACCGAGCAGGGATTTCAGACAAAAGAAGATGTACAGAAATATCTGGATGAAATGGATCAGCGATTTGGAATGCAGAAGAGAATCCTTCAGTCTCTGGGGATGAATCGAAGTGCAACAGAAGCTGAGAAGGAGCTGATGAACCGCTGGTTTGATGAAATGCATTTCAGCCTGGAAAGAGTGCTGGAGGCATGCGGACGAACCGTGTCCATTTCCAATCCCAACCTTCGGTATGTAAATAAAATACTGGAAAACTGGTATCAGGAAGCCAGAAAAGAAGGAAGAGACGTAAATAAGAAAATAACAGTCACACAGACTATACTCAATAGATACTACGAATTCCTTCGAAAGAAGGAAGAAAAGGAAGCGCAGGAAAGAAAGGAACTGGTTTATAAAAAGCTGCCGCGCATCGAGCAGATTGACAGAATGCTTGCAGAAATGGGCAGCAATATTTCACGCAGCCTTCTTTCCGGAGGAAAACGAAGTGACATCGAAGACATACGGCGTCAGATGAAGGAGCTGGAAAGTGAGCGGGCCGTTCTTCTTACGGAAAACGATTTTCCCATTGACTATACTGACTTAAAGTATTCCTGCGAAATCTGCAGAGATACCGGAATAACCGAGGACGGACGCCGGTGCACCTGCACAGGAAAGAGAACAGAAGAGGCAGAAATATGGCAAAAATCAAACTGAAAAAACCACAGAGGAAGGACCGGGATCTGTTTATAGATCTGGGTGCAGGACTAATCAACGTAACGGATGAGATTCTCGATGAAGTCGGCGAAATTGCCGGGGACGGCGGAGAACTGATTATCGATGTGGCAGCGGGTGCGGTGAAACTGTTTGATAATACAGCCGATATCATCGACTGGATTGCAGGCAAGACTTTTATTCTTGCTGCCAGAAAAGTACACGATGGAAGAATGAAGCTTCACGACTATCGTCGTGAACTGATCAAGCTGTTCATGATAGCACTTATCGGAGGAACTGCCATCATAGCCACGTTCGCACTGGTAACCGATTACGAATATGCATATAACGGAAGAACGCTGGGTCTCGTCAGAGATCAGCAGGATGTGCTGGAGATTCTGGATCTGGTCAGTGAAGAGCTGACGCAGGAATATGGTTCCAGCATTACCATCAATCCGGAAACAGATATTACATTTACACCGGTTTTTTCCTATGGAAAGGAAATTGATGATGCGGATACCGTGCTGAAACGGTTCACATATATGGGTGATATTCAGGCACAGGCATATGCCATCTATGCGGATGGCGAGCTTCTTGCTGTCGTGGAAAGTGAAAAGATTGCAGAGGAAGTCCTGGACAAGGTTCTGGATAACTACTTGGAGAATGACGACAATGTGGAGTATGAATATGCAGGTTTCGCAGAGGAAATTGAAATTGAACCATATAATACGTCTCTGGCCAATGTAACCAGCAAAAACGCAGCCTATAATAAGATCAAGAGCGGCGGACAGCAGGAGGTTACCTATGAAGTGGTTGCCGGAGATACATTATCCGGTATCTGCGAGAAACTGGACGTCAGTCTGAAGGAACTGCAGTCCATGAATGACGATCTGGATGAAAACGATACCCTTCATGTAGGTGATAAATTCGTCATATCACAGGAAGTACCGCTGCTTACCGTAGAGACAGTGGAAGTATCCACCTATGCGGAGAAAATTAAATACGAAACGGAATACAAGGAATCCAGCAGTTACTATGAAGGCGAAGAGTATGTGACACGCGCAGGTAAAAACGGAAAAGCCAGAATCACAGCCAGAATCACACGGCATAACGGAAAAATCGTAGAAAAGGAAGTTCTGAAAGAAAAAGTCATTACAGAACCGGTGAACAAGATTGTAGTAAAGGGAACGAAGAAGGTACCGCCGAAAAAAGGAACCGGAACATTTATCCGTCCGGTCAATGTGGCGGTATACTCCGGATACGGCTATCGGTGGGGCCGGATGCATTACGGTATCGACCTATCCTGCAGCATCGGAACACCGATTCATGCAGCGGATGGCGGAACCGTGACATATGCCGGCTGGTATTACAGCTACGGTTATACCGTCATTATCGATCACGGCGGCGGATTCACCACTCTGTATGCACACTGCAGCCAGCTTAATGTGAACGTGGGCCAGAAAGTATTCCAGGGCGAGACCATTGCTCTGGTAGGAAATACGGGCAGAAGCACGGGACCGCACTGCCACTTTGAAATCAAGAAAAACGGCGTGAACGTGAACCCATCCAACTACGTATAACACACGATGCAGGTCAGTTCTGAACAGGCCTGCTTTTCCATATACTCTTACCAGATCCCCTGCAGGTATAATACAGAAAGCAGAGGAGAAAACAGGAGGACGCATATGGAAAATCATCATATTACCATTGATAACAGACAGCGGATGACCATTACTCTGGTAGCAGATGTGGATGCCTTCGACGAAGAAACGCTGTGGGCAAATCTGAAAGAGGGCGGTCTGGAAATTACCGGTCACGATCTGAATATTGAAAAACTGGATCTGGAGCAGGGGCTGCTGGTGATCACCGGAGAGATTTGTTCTCTCAGTTATACCGACCGAAAAATCAAAGAAAAGAAAAAGCTGTTCGGAAGGACTGCCCGGAAATGACGGAGCTGATTCAGGAACAGCTTGGTGCCATGGGTCTCATGGTCTGCGGCGGCATGGCTGCAGGACTGGTGTACGAGCTGTTTGCGAGACTGGCGGAACTACTTCGCAAAACAGACTCCCCGGACGTTACGATGAAATGCCGGGTATACAGGATTCTGTCCGGAATGACAGAGGTGACAGGATTGCTTCTGATCGGCTGGTGCAGCAGCATATTTCTGTTTTACAGCAGCGAAGGAAAGATAACAATGCAGGGGATCGCAAGTTATTTTGCGGGACTTTGGATTTGGAAAAAGCAAGTGAGTACGAAAGAAGGGGAGAAAGAATATGGCAAAGAAAGGGAGCAGGCTGCGGGAATTCGAGAAAAATCATCGGGTACTGGACATATCCGGTGCACAGAGAGAGCGGAGAGAGAAAAAAAGCGGTCGAAGACAGCAAGAAGAAGCAGAAGCTTCCGCAGAGAATGCAGAAAATAAGAAAAAGAGAAGAAAAATCAGCTGGGTCAGGATTACAGGACTGGCAGTCTGTACTGTATTTCTGCTTGTTGTAGGAATTTCCGTTAAGAATATTTATGACCTGAAAGGACGGGAAGCGGATTTACAGAAGGAAAATCAGAAACTGGAGCAGATCAAGGAAGAACTGACGGTGGAACTGGAAAATGTAAATACGGACGAATATATTGAAGAAAAGGCACGGCGCGAACTGAAGCTGATCCGGCCCAATGAGCTGGTCTTTTATTTTCCTGACGACTTCCATCTTCAGAAGGAGAATAAAAAAGAGAGCGAAGAATGATATGGAGAAACTGAAAATACAGGAGGTCATTGTCGTAGAAGGAAGGGATGATACCAATGCGGTCCTTCGTGCCATCGACGGAATGACCATTGAGACCCACGGCTTCGGCATTCGCAAAGAAACATGGGAGCTGATGGAAAAAGCATATGCGGAGAAGGGGCTGATTATTTTTACAGACCCGGATCACAGTGGCGAGGAGATACGGCGAAAGGTAACGGAGCGGTTTCCGGAAAGCCGCCAGGCCTTTCTAACCAGAAAGGCTGCAGAGAAAAAAGGGGACATCGGCATTGAAAATGCCAGCCCGGAAGATATTGCTGCAGCCATTGCCATGGCACATTATACAGACCGGCAGGAGCGGGAAGAATTTACGGAAGCAGACCTGTATGCAGCAGGTCTGCTCGGCCGCAGCGATTCCAGAGAGCGGAGGCAGATCCTTGGCGCAGCCCTGGGAATCGGCTACGGAAACGGCCGGGCATTCCTGAAAAAGCTGAACCAGTTTCACATCAGCCGGGAGGATTTTGAGAAGAAACGAAAAGAGACAGAGGCAGGAAAATAGAATGAAATTATACGCACCATCTACGGTGAACGAGATCAGAAAGCGTTACGGCTTTCATACGAGCAAAAGCCTGGGACAGAATTTCCTGACTGACAAGGCCATTATTGATCAGATCATTGAGGGCGCAGATATCGGTCCGGAGGACCTGGTAATCGAGATCGGACCGGGGCTTGGGGTCATCACATGGGAAGCAGCACAAAAGGCGAAAAAAGTCATCGCCGTGGAAATCGATAAGAAGCTGCTGCCGATTCTGGCGGAGACGCTGGCAGATTGCCCCAATGTGGAAATTCTGAATCAGGACATTCTGAAAACGGATGTGAATCAGTTGATTGCGGAAGAAAGAAAGCATGGAATCAGGCAGGTGAAAATTCTGGGGAATCTTCCGTACTATATTACAACCCCCATCATCATGAAGCTGCTGGAGGATGGGGTAGAAGCAGAAAGCATTACCGTGATGATGCAGAAAGAGGTCGCTGAACGGATTCAGTCTTCTCCGGGGAAGAAGACTTACGGTGCCATTTCTGCTGCGGTGCAGTATTACTGTCAGCCGGAGATCGTGGTGAATGTGCCGCGGGATGTGTTTATTCCACAGCCAAATGTGGACTCAGCGGTGCTGAAGTTGACACTCAGGAAAGAAAAACCGGTGGAAGTGACGGACCGTAACCTTTTTATGGCATGCATCAAAGCCGGATTCGGACAGAGAAGAAAAACGCTGGCCAATTCTCTGACAGGAATCGATGGCGTGGGAAAGGAACTGGCATCACAGGTTCTGGAGGCATGCGGCATAGACAGCAGCAGACGGGCTGAGACGCTGGACCTGAATGAGTTTGCGGTCATAGCCAATGAACTGAAAAAAAGAGAGGTTTGAGATCAGGGAGCACAAAAGCAAAAACAGGGGAGAAAAAATGGAAAAATTTAATAAGTTTGAGAAGCTGGACCGGCAGATTGAGCAAACCATCCATGAAGTGGAAACCATGAACCGGCATACGTTTTTCGAGAAATTTATACACAACAGCTTTGCCTTCGCAGTGATATGGGCACTGTTTCTGAATCTGATTATTGAGACACTTGGCAGGTATCCTACCACATCCATCTGGGGTGGTGTCCAGTTCATGGCGGGACATCCGCTGGTCTTCTGCTACAACGCCCTGCTGATTTTCAGCTCGCTGCTGGTGGCATCCGTGTTTCGGCGACGGACTTTCGTATTTACCATCATCAGCATCTTCTGGATGACCATCGGCATCGTCAACGGCGTGATCCTGACCCAGCGCATGACACCGTTTACCGTGAAGGATCTGAGTAATCTGGAGGACGGAGCAACCATTGTCACCACATACATGTCGAAGACTGAGATTATTCTGATCGGAGCAGGGATACTGCTGGCGCTGACAGGGCTGGTTCTGCTGTTTGTCAAGGGACCGAAAAAGAAGGGGACTCTCAAGTGGAAACGGAATCTGGTAGTGGTGATTCTGATGATTGCCATGTGCTTCGGCGCCACTTCGTTTATGGTGAAAATCGGCAAGGTGGAAACATTCTTCGGAAACCTTGCGTATGCATATCGGGATTACGGTGTAGTGTACTGCTTCATCAACACCTGGCTCAATACGGGGATCAGTAAGCCGTCCGGTTATAACGAGAAAAATATCAAAGAAATTTTCAATGAGGATGAACTGGGAGAAGATGAGGTAATGCTCCTGGAAGACAAAGATGTGGATGAGGAGTATCCGAACATTCTGTTCCTGCAGCTGGAGTCGTTCATTGACCCTTCTACTGTGGAATATCTGAAACTGTCCGGGGACGCCTGTCCTAACTTCCGCGCACTGGCGGAGCAGTATTCCAGCGGAGAGCTTACGGTACCGGCCTGCGGAGCAGGAACGGCCAACGTGGAATTCGAGGTGCTCACCGGGCTGTCAGTGAAGTTCTTTGGACCGGGAGAATATCCATACAAAGCGGTTTTGAAGGACAAGCCTGCCGAAAGCCTGGCCTTCGATCTGAAGAGTCTGGGCTACAGCACCCACGCGATTCACAATCACCGTGCGGTGTTCTATAACCGAAATACGGTATTTGCCAATATCGGCTTCGATACGTTTACCAGTATTGAATATATGAACAACGTGGTAAAGACGCCGAAAAACTGGGCGAAGGACAGGGTGCTGACAGAATGCATTACCGATGCACTCAAATCCACGGAAAGCCATGATATGATCTATACGATTTCCGTGCAGGGACACGGCAAGTACCCGACAGAGCAGGTTCTTCAGAATCCGGCCATACAGGTGCTTGAGGCACCGTCGGAGGAACTGAAGTGGAAGTGGGAATATTATGTAAACCAGGTCTATGAGATGGATCAGTTTATCAAAGAACTGACCGATACCCTGGCGAAGTATGAGGAACCGGTGATTCTGGTCATGTACGGAGACCATATTCCGGCCATCGAAGTGGAAGAACAGGATCTGAAAAACCACAACCTGTACGGCACGGAATATATCATCTGGTCCAACTGCGATCTGCCGAAGGATGATGAGGACCTGCATGCATACCAGCTGGCAGCACATGTGATGGATCAGATTGGCATGGAAGTGGGAACGACCTTCACTTATCAGCTGAATCACAGCAACAGCGAAACCTATCTACAGGATCTGAAGGCACTGGGATATGACATGCTTTATGGAAAAAATTATATCTACGGAGGAACGAATCCGTTCAGCGCGACGGATCTGAAGATGGGCGTCAATACCATAAAGATCACCGATGTGGTGAAGATCGGAGAAAAGTACTATATCAAAGGTGAGAACTTCAACCAGTACAGTAAGGTGACGCTGGATGGAAAGGAACTATCCACCATCTATCTGGGGAAAAACGTGCTGGGACTCCTGGAAGATGTGGATCCGGAGGATGCACCGAATATGAAGGTCAGCCAGATAGAAACCAAAAGCAATGAAATCTTAAGTACAACAGAATAAGTATCTGTAGGAAAAGGCAGAAAACACAGAAGAAAAGTAGGAAAAAGAGGAAATGGAAACAGGGCATTTTATTGGAATCGTTATTGCACTCTCTGTACTCATCGGTGTGGGAGTCTACTCTGTAAACAAGGTGAAGAACGCCGCGGATTTTGATACAGGAGGCGGGAAAGGTTCGATTTTTATGGTAAGCGGCCTTCTTCTCGGATCGCTGATTGGAGGACAGTGCACCATCGGGACCGCACAGCTGTCCTATACCTACGGGCTGTCGGCAGTCTGGTTTACTGTGGGAGCCGGGCTGGGAGCTCTTGTCCTGTGCCTGATTTATGTAGCACCGCTTCGCAGGAGGAGGGATGTGACCCTTCTGGAAGTGATCCGAAAGGAGTACGGCGAAACAGCGGAGTATATGGGATCGATCCTCTGCTCCATCGGAATCCTGGTCAGTATCATTTCAAATGTTGTGGCGTCCAGCGCACTTATGATGGCTTTGACCGGACTGCAGCTCTGGAGTGCGGCGATCCTGTCCGTCCTGCTGATGTGCTGCTATGTGGTGTTCGGCGGCGCATGGGGTGCGGAAATGGGCGGCATCGTGAAAGTGGCGCTTCTCCTTCTGACCTCTGCAGTCTGCGTGATCCTTTGCTTCGTGAAATCCGGAGGTCCGGTGGCCACGGGAGGAACGCTGGAACTTCATCTTTCAGATCTGTTCAGCCGGGGCGTGGGCAGAGATCTGTCCAACTGCATGTCAGCCATCCTGGGCGTACTGTCGACCCAGACGTATGCGCAGGCTGTATGGTCCGCAAAAAACTATCATGTGGCCAAAAAGGCAGCTCTGATCAGCTGTCTTATCTGCATTCCCGTAGGATTTACCGGTATGGTGGTTGGACTTTTCATGAGGGGAACGGATCTTTCAAACCCAGCGGAAGCGTTCCCCGTATTTCTTCTGGAAAACCTGCCGCCAGTGTTGGGAGGAATCGGGCTTGGGGCCTTGCTTATCACAGTAGTCACAGGAGGAGGAGGACTGGCCCTGGGTGTATCCACAATCTTTATCCGGGATATCGCCGGGCGGCTGGCTCCATCTCTGCACCACGGAAAAGCCCACATCATATCCATGCGTCTGTGTATCCTGGGGGTGCTGTCTTTCGCCGGTCTGGTAGCTGTCATGATTCCGGGCGCCCTGATTAATGACCTGGGATTCCTGTCCATGGGACTTCGCGGTACGGTGGTATTTATTCCTCTCACCCTGGCGCTGTTCTGCAAAGGAAGATTCCGAAGAGGGCCGGTACTGGCCTCCATGGTATGCGGGCCTGCAGTAATGCTTTTCAGCAATCTGGTGTGGTCGCCGGTGGATCCGCTGCTGGGAAGTGTGGCTCTATGCCTGTTTATCTGTATGTTCGGTTATAAGACCGGGGAGGTGGAAAAGCTGTGAAAACACTGGAGACAGAAAGACTGATTCTGACCGGATGGAATCTGTCCGATGAGGATATCGACGGTCTGTATGCCTACGCAAAAAATCCGAATGTAGGTCCTAATGCGGGATGGAAGCCCCATGAAAGCCGTGAGGAATCTAAAAAGATTATAGAAGAACTGTTTCTGCCCCACGAGGTATGGGCCATCCGGGAAAAGGAAACCGGCAGGATCATCGGCAGTATCGGCCTGGAACCGGACCGCAGGAGAGAGGACGTCAGGAGTATGGAGATGGGATATTCCCTGGCGGAAGAAAGCTGGGGAAAGGGATATATGACGGAAGCGGCATGTGCAGTGATAGATTATGCGTTCCGTGAGCTTGGGCTTGCAGTTCTGGCAATCTGCACCGGACCGGAAAACCGCCGGTCTCAGCGCGTTATCGAAAAGTGCGGATTCCAATATGAGGGCCGCCAGCGGAAGGGTTATCACATTTATGATGGAACGGACAGGGACAACCTGATGTTTTCCATTATCAGAGAGGAATGGGAAGAGGATGCAAGGGATTAAGCGTTTTTTTCTCCGGATTGTTTTGGTTTTGCTTATCATAGGGATTCTGGCAGTGCTGACTGTATTCTGTGTCAGCAACAGTGTGAAACGGAGCACAGCGGAGAATATTGCCTGTATTGTTACCGGAGAAGTATCCCTTAGTCAGGTAACGCAGCAGCAGCTTGCGGATTTCGATGCGGACTGCATCCTGGTTCTGGGAGCCGGGATCAAAGATAAGGAAACACCAAGCCCCATGCTGAAGGACCGTCTCGACGTGGGAATCGAGCTGTACAATCTGGGTATTGCACCAAAGCTTCTTCTCAGCGGGGATAACGGACAGGTGGAGCATAACGAGATTCATGTCATGCTGAACTATGCCAAAGAAGCAGGCGTTCCTTCGGAGGATATATTCTGCGATCATGCAGGGTTCAGCACCTATGATTCCATGTACCGGGCAGGGAGCATCTTCGGTGCAGAGCGGGTCATCGTGGTGACCCAGGAATATCATCAGTACAGGGCTCTGTATATCGGAAAGAAGCTGGGACTTACGGTATGCGGCGTGGCATCAGACCAGAGGGGTTATTTCGGAAGCACATACCGGGAAGTGCGGGAAATGCTGGCCCGCTTCAAAGATGTGTTTAAAGCACTGATGCACAGTAAACCTGCACTGGGCGGAGATGCCATACCAATCAGCGGCAGCGGTCTGGTCAGCCACGGAGAATGAAAAAAGTGAGAGCCGGCATGAAAAACCGGGAGGAAATATTTTGCGGGAAACGCATAGTATGTAGAGGGCAGGAATGCCCTCTATTTTTCCTTTCAGGGGGTACGAGATGATTTATCTAGATAACGGGGCCACATCGTTTCCCAAACCGAGGGGCATGGCTCTGGCAATGGAGGAATGCATGCTGAAGTACTGCGGCAATCCCGGGCGTTCCGGCCATCAGATGTCTCTGAAAACGGGGGAAGAAGTCTATCATGCACGACAGGCGGTGGCGCAGATCTTCCACATCGAAGACGGATCACGGCTGCTGTTTACCAAGAATACAACGGAAGCTCTGAACATGGCAATCCGGGGCGTACTGAAGGAAGGGGATCATGTGGTGACCACATCCATGGAACACAATTCGGTGCTGCGTCCTCTGAAATTTCTGGAACGGAAGGGAATTACGCAGACGGTGGTGCAGGCAGACCGTGAGGGATTCCTGAACGGGAGCGATGTGGAGAAAGCGCTGCGTCCCAATACCCGAATGGTGGCGGTCACGGCGGCGTCCAATGTGACCGGCACGAAGATGCCGCTGGAGGAGATTGGAGATATCTGCAGACGAAAGGGAATTCTCTTTCTGGTGGACGGTGCCCAGGGAGCAGGAAGTATGGATCTGGATGTGAAAAAGCTTCATGCGGATCTGCTGGCGTTTCCGGGCCATAAAGGACTTCTGGGGCCGCAGGGAACGGGCGGTCTTTATGTCAGGGAAGGTGTGAAACTGCGGCCGCTGCTGCAGGGAGGAACCGGAACGGAGTCCAAAAGCAGAGTGCAGCCCGGTGAATATCCGGAAGGATTCGAGGCAGGAACAATCAATGCACCGGCAATCATCGGGCTGGGGTATTCCGCAGCCTATGTGCAGAAAATCGGTGTAGAAGTGATCGGCTGTTATGAAGAGGAATTAATCTGCAGACTGGAAGATCGGCTGTCGGAAATGCCGTTTGTAAGGATGTATGGACCGGAGCCTTCGCGAAAGACAGGAATCACACTGTTTAATCTGGAAGGATATCAGGCAGAGGAAGTGACGGACCTTCTCAGCAGCCGATACGGCATCGCAGTCCGGGGCGGTTTCCACTGCGCAGGACTGGCTCATAAGACCATCGGCACATGGAAGCAGGGAGCAGTACGGGTCAGCGTAGGGCCTTACAACTGCCCGTCGGATATGGATGCACTGGCAGACGCGGTATGTGAGCTTGGATGCAGGCGGAAGAAATAAAAGTATGCATTTTTTTCACCAAAAACACAAGGTTTTATGGTATACTCTAAAAAAGAAAGCAAAATACAAATGAAGACAAGGAGATTATCCCCATGAAAAATATCAGGTTAAAAAAAGTGACAGCACTTCTGCTGATTTTTCTGCTGACGTTTGCAGCTTTTGGCTGCGGGAATAAGGATGACGCAGATCAGTCGCAGGATGGCGATGGCACCTCCGTTTCCGATGGGAACAGCGAGGGTGCGGATAATGAAGATGAAACCAGTGATGAGGAAGTGAAAGAAGGAAGTTACGATGAAAAAGTAAATGAAGACGCCAGTGATATCGACGAAAGCGATTATGATGCGGAAGATATGGAGGCAAACTTCGACTTCGGCTTTTCTGCCAGTGAGAAACTGGGGATGTCCGTTATGCTGGAAAAGACGGATTACAGCGATCTGGAAAGTCTTGCATCGGATCTGGAAACCAGAATGAATCAGGCCATTTCGGCATCCCTGGGCGGCGTCTATGATGTATTCAGCAGTTACGAGCCGGAGGAAGAGGATGAAATTGACGATCTGGTTCTGGCAGCGGCCATGGAGAACGGCGAAATGGAATCCCGATATCTCGAAGGCGGTGTATTCCACCTGCAGTCCACAGACAAATACTATCACTACCTGCGTTTCTATACTGAAAACTTTACGAGCACAGACAGCAGCAGTATTGAAACCATCTGTACAGCAGTGAAGAATTCCATGGGTATTACCCTTTCCGAAAGCCGCCTGAAAAAGGCCGTGGAAATCGCCTACGGAAATGCAAAAAAGAGCAAGGATGAATACACACTGGTGGAGCAGAAGTCTATCAAGGGCAGCGGCTATACGGAAAAAGTAACAGTTGCCGTACAGGGCGCAACCAATGAAGAGAATGAAAGCTGCTACTATGTCTGCATCGAGAGAGAGCGGTGCTACCAGTAGGGATTCTTTTGTTGAGACAGAAAGCTGTATGATTTGGAAAAAAACAGGGCTGCAGAAATGCAGCCCTACTTCTTTTGCGCTTTAATTTTTTCCGCCAGATCGTTGAGATAGACCCAGCGTTCCATCTTTTCATCCAGGGAAGCGGAAAGCTCCTCCCGCTGCGCAGCCAGCTCCTGCAGCCTGCAATAGTCGCTGCCTGCACGGCTCATTTGGGCGTCCACATCGGCCAAAGCTTCTTCCAGTGCAGCAA
>JAEDMR010000005.1 GCA_016302925.1 Bacillota bacterium | reverse complement strand
TCGTGATGTGGATTTTTAATTATCAATGTTCAACTTATTATTGCAATCTACGAAAAAGTATAAAAGATAATTCATGTTGACTTCCGGACGGTGGGTACACTATAATAAAAGGGACGGGAGTTTCCGGTTCGGTTTCCCGAGGGGAAAAGCCGGCCGGAAAACAAAAAGCGAAAAAGAGGAAGAGTAGAGATGAAAGAAATTTTGTTAAGAGAGCTGTTCCGAAATGCAGCAGAGTATGCGGATCAGGAGGTTCTCATTCAGGGCTGGGTCAGAAACAACCGCAGCTCCAATAAGTTTGGCTTCATCGAGCTGAACGACGGAAGCTTCTTCAAGTCTGTACAGGTGGTATATGAAGAAGAGTTCCTTGATAATTTCGAAGAAATCAGCAAGGCGTATGTGGCAACAGCACTGGCGGTAAAAGGAATCGTGGTTCTGACGCCGCAGGCGAAGCAGCCGTTTGAAATCAAGGCAAGAGAGATTCGAGTGGAGGCAACATCCACGCCGGATTACCCGCTGCAGCCAAAGCGTCATTCCATGGAGTTCCTGCGGGAGATTGCACATCTGCGGCCGAGAAGCAATACCTTCGCGGCGGTATTCCGGGTTCGTTCCCTGGTGGCATATGCCATCCACAAGTTCTTCCAGGAACAGAACTTCGTCTATGTGCATACCCCAATCATCACAGGCAGCGACTGTGAAGGCGCCGGTGAAATGTTTCGTATCACGACTCTGCCGCTGGAAGACCTGCCGAGGACGGAAGACGGAAATATCGATTACAGCCAGGACTTCTTCGGCAAGGAGACCAATCTGACGGTCAGCGGACAGCTGGAGGCTGAAACCTTCGCCTTGGCATTCCGGAACATCTATACCTTCGGACCGACCTTCCGTGCGGAAAATTCCAACACAGCGCGGCATGCTTCCGAATTCTGGATGATCGAACCGGAAATGGCCTTCGCGGACCTGACCCGGAACATGGAAGTGGCAGAAGCCATGATCAAGTATATCATCAACTATGTGCTGGAGAATGCACCGGAAGAGATGCAGTTCTTCAACAGCTTCGTGGACAAGGGTCTGCTGGACCGTCTGAACCACATTGCAAACTCCGATTTCGGCCGTGTGACCTATACAGAGGCAGTGGATCTGCTGCTGAAGTCCGGCAAGGAGTTCCAGTATCCTGTGGCATGGGGTATCGACCTGCAGACCGAGCATGAGCGTTACCTGACCGAAGAAATCTTCAAGAAGCCGGTCTTCGTAACCGACTATCCGAAGGATATCAAGGCCTTCTACATGCGTCTCAACGACGACGGAAAGACGGTTGCTGCCTGCGACCTGCTGGTTCCGGGTGTGGGTGAGATCATCGGCGGATCCCAGAGAGAAGAACGCTATGATGTGCTGACGGCACGGATGGCAGAGCTGGGTCTGAAGGAAGAGGACTACTGGTGGTACCTGGATCTGAGAAAGTACGGCGGTGTGAAGCACTCCGGCTACGGCCTGGGCTTCGAACGGATCATCATGTACATCACCGGCATGAGCAACATCCGTGACGTGCTGCCGTTCCCGAGAACACCGAAAACTGCGGAATTCTAGGAAAATGTAAAATATTTAACCTCCTGCCCCAGATGTGTGAAGGCTGCAAGGCTGAACGGCAGGAGGTTTTTGCGATAACAGACAAAAGGAGTATGAAACATTGATTACAGTTACAAACGTCAGTCTGAACTTCAGCGGTCAGACTCTGTTTAAGGATGTGGATCTGAAATTCACCCCGGGCAACTGCTACGGTATTATCGGCGCCAACGGCGCCGGGAAATCCACCTTCCTGCGGATTTTGTCGGGCGATTTGGAGCCTACCACCGGAAATGTTTCCATCAAGCCGGGCATCCGCATGTCCGTTCTGAAGCAGGACCATTTCGCTTACGACCAGTTCACCGTGCTGGATACGGTGATCCAGGGAAATCCGCGCCTGTATGAGATCATGCAGGAAAAGGATGCGATATATATGAAAGAAGACTTCAGCGAAGAAGACGGCATCAAGGCCGCCGAGCTGGAGGCGGAGTTTGCCGAGCTCAACGGCTGGGAGGCGGAGTCCGATGTGAGCCGTCTGATCCAGGGACTGGGACTTTCGGGCGACATCCTCTATACCCCGATGGCCAGCCTGACCGCCAAGCAAAAGGTAAAGGTGCTGCTGGCCCAGGCACTGTTTGGCAATCCGGAGATCGTTCTGTTGGATGAGCCGACCAACCATCTGGACGTGAAGGCTATCGAGTGGCTGGAAGACTTCCTCATGGAATATCCGGGCACTGTACTGGTGGTTTCCCACGACCGTCACTTCCTCAATACCGTCTGCACCAACATCGTGGACGTGGACTACGGCAAGATCAAAATGTACGTGGGCAACTACGAGTTCTGGTATGAATCCAGCCAGATGATCCAGAAGATGATCCGGGACCAGAATAAGAAAAATGAAGAAAAGATCAAAGAACTGCAGGCCTTCATTCAGCGGTTCTCTGCCAATAAGTCCAAGTCCAAGCAGGCCACATCCCGCAGAAAGCTGCTGGACAAGCTTTCGGTGGAAGAAATGCCGGCATCCTCACGCCGCTACCCGTTCGTGGGCTTCACCATGGACCGGGAGCCAGGCAAGGAGATCCTTACGGTGGAGAATCTGTCCAAGACTGTGGACGGCGTGAAGGTGCTGGACAACATCTCCTTCCGGGTCAATAAGGGAGAAAAAATCGCCTTCGTCGGCGAGAATGAAATCGCCAACACCACCCTGTTCAAGGTGCTCATGGGTGAGCTGGAGCCGGATGCGGGCAGCTTCAAGTGGGGCGTCACCATCACCACGTCATATCTTCCGCTGGATAACTCGGCTTATTTCAATGACAGCCAGTACAACCTGGTGGAGTGGCTCAGCCAGTATACGAAGGAAACCACCGAGACTTTCATGCGGGGCTTCCTGGGGCGGATGCTGTTCTCCGGCGACGATGTATATAAAAATGTGCAGGTGCTTTCCGGCGGCGAGAAAGTTCGCTGCATGCTGAGCCGGATGATGCTCTACGGCTCCAATGTGCTGGTGATGGACCAGCCGACCAACCATCTGGATCTGGAATCCATTACGGCAGTGAACGAGGGCCTCATGGCGTTCAAGGGGAACGTGCTCTTCGCGTCTCACGACCATGAGTTCATCCAGACCGTAGCAAACCGCATTATGGAAATCAGTGCCGACGGGAAACTTACAGACCGTCTGTGCACTTATGATGAATATATCGGGGAGGCATAAAATGAAGTACGATACGCTCTATATCAATGGTAAGATTTTTACGTCGGATGAGGAAAAACCCTATGCCCAGGCCATGGCGGTGAAAGATGGCCGGATCGCCTGGGTGGGCTGTGAGGAAGAGGCTGCGGCTCTGCGGGGCGAGGCTGCTGAGGTCGTGGATCTCTGTGCAAAACGCATTCTCCCGGGTTTCGTGGACTGTCACATGCATGCGGCCATGCTGGCGGATTTCGCGACGCAGATTTCCGTGCTGCCGCCGTCCATTTATTCCATCGAGGACTTGGTTCTGGCCATTCAGAAGGTCCGGGAAGACCAGGAGGCCGGGCAGTGGATCCAGGGCTGGGGCTACGACGAAGGAAAGCTGACAGAAGGCCGTGCACCGAACCGGTACGATCTGGACCGGGGCTGCAGCGACAGTCCTGTGATAGTGCAGCGAACCTGTACCCATATCTGTGCGGTCAACAGCTGCGTGCTGCAGCTGGCCGGCATCACGAAAGATACGCCGGATCCGGAAGGCGGCAGAATCGGAAAAGATGAAAACGGGGAGCCGGACGGCATTCTCTACGAAAACGCCACCCGTCTGGCGACGCAGCTGATTCCGGAAAAGAGCGACGAAGACATCTCTGACGACCTGGTGGCGCTGGGAAAAATTCTGGTATCCCAGGGCGTGACTACGGTGTCGGATATGGGAGAATCCTTTGGTGCACGGTTCGGAGACATCTATGGAACTGCAATCCGCAAAGGCTTCCGCAATCGTTCTTCCGCATATCTGGGCTGGTATCTGATTGAGAGACACGGAGAAGGAATTCTGGCAGACAGTCCGTACTTCAACGCCAACGGACAGTTCCGCATTTCCGGCATCAAGCTGCTGGGAGACGGCAGCGTATCCGGCCGGACGGCCTGGTGTGATCAGCCGTATCTGCCGGTGGAAGGCGGATGTAAGGAGCCGGAATACGGTATGCCGGTCTGCACGGAAAAGGAAATCCTGGACGCCATGGCAGTCTGCAAAAAATATAAATGTCAGCTTTCGGTTCACGCCATGGGTGCCCGTGCCATCGACCGGGTGGTGGACCTGACCTGGCAGGAAAAGCCGTGGATGGAGGATCCTGCAGTTCCGTCCGTCCGCATGGAGCATGTAGCCATGCCGACCCGGCGGGCTATGGAGCGGGCTGCTGCCTCCGGTATTGCCTGGGCGACCCAGCCGATCTTCCTGTACTCGGAAATTGAAAGCTATGAGAAGAATCTGCAGCCGGAGCGGATCTATGACAACTATCCGTTGGCCGACTGGAAGGAACTGGGTGTCCGGTTCGCCCTCAGCACCGATTCTCCGGCCACCAGCTGGGCCACACCGTCCGAGCCTTTCGCAAATCTGAAAGGTGCGGTGACCAGGAAGGCCTGGAACGGGCATGAATGCGGACAGCGCCATAAGCTGGACATCCGAACCGCCATCGAGCTGTATACCCGGGAAGCGGCACCACTGGTGGGATTCACCGATGTGGGCATGCTGAAGGAAGGCTATGCTGCTGATTTCATTGCACTGGATCGTGATGTGCTGGAGATTCCTGTCGAGGAAATCGACCAGGTGAAGGTAGATACCACCTGGATTGCCGGGGAGAAGGTATTCCAGCGGTAAGAATGTGAATGATAAACGAATTATCGACAAAATACAGAAAAAAGTAGACCTATTGTCTACTTTTTTCGTCATTTTGTTTATTTTTCAGGTCCTATTCACCAATTTGCACTTCCCCGCAGACCAGGGCTTCTTTCTGGCTGTGGCGAAGCTGTTTGATGTGGGCTTCCAGGCGCATGGCCTGCTGTTTTGTCTCGCTGACGGTATACCAGACCAGTTCCACCGGCAGGCGGCTCCTGGTGTACCGGCCGCCGGTGCCTGCGTTGTGAGCTGCCAGCCGCTTTACCAGATCATTGGTCCAGCCGCAGTAGAGGCTGCCGTCGCTGCAGCGGAGCAGATAAGTATAGTTTGCTTTTTCGGTCGGTATCTCCATATGATCATCCATATTCGGTTCCCTTTCGAAAGGTGCGTTCTGATAATAATATCTGTTTTAAAAATCTTTTATAAAAGTATTGTACCACGATTTCTGCAGAAAAGAAAGCGGGTGGGAGGAGCAGGTTCTTCCTGCTGCAAATCGCCGGGGGGGAGGTGGACAGGACAGGAAAAATGTAGTAAGATGGTAACAATGGTATTGTTGGAGGTATGGAGAATGAGCCAGAGAGCGAAAGGATTCGGACTTGTGATATTATCGGCGGTGGTTTTCGGACTGGTGCCGCTTTTCGTGCAGAGCATTAACGCAGGGGGAAGCAACGCCATTATGACGGCATTTCTGCGTTACGTGCTGGTGGTGCCTCCCCTTTATATCTGGCTCCGGGCGAAAAAGATCCCTTTGGGCGTGACGAAAAAAGAGGGCGGACAGATTTTGCTCATTACGATTTTCGGCTATGGAGGGACAACCGTATTCCTGTTCTGCGCCTACAACTATATTCCGACGGGGATTGCCACCACGGTGCATTTCGTGTATCCGGTCTTCGTGATTCTGGGCAGCATGATTTTTCTGCGGGAAAAAGTCAGTCTGCTGAAAATATTCTGTGCCGGCTTGTGCTTCGGCGGCATCTTGCTGTTTTACGGCGGCGGGGAGAGCGGCGCCATTGACCCTGTGGGGCTGCTGCTGGCGTTTGCGTCGGGACTGACCTATTCATTTTACACCATTTATCTGGGACATGGAGAGATAAGAAACATGCACCCCATGAAGCTGATTTTTTATATGCATGCAGTGGGCAGCGTGCTGATCCTGGGTTTGACACTGACCATGGACCAGTTTACGCTCCGGATTACACCGGCGGCCTGGATGATTGCACTGGTGACGGCTCTGCTGGTTTCTGTGGTGGCGGTGCTTCCGTACCAGGAGGGGGTACATCTGATCGGTGCTGAGAATGCGGCGATTCTCAGCACCTTCGAACCGATCACCAGTCTGGTGGTGGGTGTGCTGGTTTATCATGAGGCGCTTAGCTTGCCGACCCTAGCCGGCTGCGCGCTGATTCTGACTTCCGTTGTGATTGTAGCGCGGATGAAAGAATAATCGTTGCAATATTGTTATATTTTTGATACAATGAGGATAGTTGTAAATAAAATTGGGAGGTCCGAATTCTATGAAAGGATACACAAGCGAAACAATTAGAAATGTTGCCTTACTTGGCCATGGCGGATGCGGCAAGACCACATTCCTGGAAGCAGCCCTGCTGGCAACTGGCGTTACCAACAGAATGGGTAAGGTGGAAGACGGTAATACCGTATCCGACTACGATAAGATGGAAATCGAGAAAGGTTTCTCCATCAACACTTCCGTAGTTCCGATCCTGTGGAAGGAAAACAAGATCAACTTCATCGACACTCCGGGATACTTCGACTTTGTGGGAGAAGTAAATGCTGCACTGCGGGCTGCGGAAGCTGCAGTGATCATGGTAGATGCAGGTTCCGGTATTCAGGTTGGTACGGAAGCAGCATGGAAGGCATGCGAAAGATACAAGAGACCAAGATTTATCGTTATCAATAAGAGAGATAAGGACGAATTCGACTTCTACAAGACATTCGGCGAACTGAAGGACAAGTTCGGCGAAAAGCTGATTCCGTTCAGCTGGCCGCTGTCCGCAGAGATTGACGAAGAATTAAAGGAAGCCATTGCAATGGCTGACGAAGAACTGATGGAAAAGTACTTCGAAGGGGAAGACTTTACAGAAGAAGAAATCCTGAACGGCCTGAAGAAGGGTATCGCAGACGGAGGTATCGTTCCGGTATGTTCCTCCGCATTTGAGCTGGGACATGGTCTGGAAGGCCTGCTGGACCTGCTGGTAACCTATGTGCCGACCCCGCTGCAGCATGGTCCGTATCATGGATTCAATGATAATAACGAGCCGGTGGAAAGACTTTCCGTTGTGGATGCACCGGTATCTGCATTTGTATTTAAGACCATCATTGACCCGTTTGTAGGTAAGATTTCTGTACTGAAGGTTGTAACCGGCAAGCTGAATTCCGGCGATGAAGTATACAATGAAAGAGCAGGAAAGACGGAAAAGCTGGGCAAGCTGTTCTTCCTGAGAGGCAAGAGCCAGACCGAATTGAACTATGCAGAAGCCGGCGATATCGTAGCTGTAGCGAAACTGCAGTACACCCAGTCCGGAGATACACTCTGCGACAAGAACGACATCATTCGCTACCTGCCGCTGGATTATCCTTCCCCGTCCTACTTTATCGCAATTGAGCCTGCAGATAAGGGTGATGAAGAAAAAATGGGATCCGGCTTGGCGAAGCTGAGAGAAGAAGATCCGTCCTTCGTGGTGGAAAGAAATACAGAAACCCATCAGACGCTGCTGGGCGGACAGGGCGACATGCAGCTGTCCATCATTCTGGCTAAGCTGAAAGACCGGTTCGGCGTTTCCGTGAAGACTGTTCCGCAGAAGATTGCATACAGAGAAACCATCAAGGGTAACTCTGATGTACAGGGCAAACATAAGAAGCAGTCCGGCGGCGCAGGACAGTATGGTGATGTACATATCCGTTTCTCACCGACGGATAAGGAATTTGAATTCTCCGAAGAACTGTTCGGCGGTTCTGTTCCGAAGAACTATGTTCCTGCCGTAGAAAAAGGTCTTCTGGAATGCATGGCCAAGGGCCCTCTGACGGGATGCAGAGTAACGGGCGTAAAAGCTGTTCTGTATGATGGTTCCTACCACGATGTAGACTCCAACGAAGTATCCTTCAAGATTGCTGCATCTCTGGCATTCAAGAAAGGTATCGTAGAAGCGAAACCTTGCCTGCTGGAGCCGATTATGCGGATGGAAATCTACATTCCGGACAACTACATGGGCGACGTTATGGGCGACATGAACAAGAGAAGAGGTAAGATTCTGGGTATGGAACCGACGGCAGACGGCGGACAGAAGCTGCTGGCAGAAGCACCGCAGGCAGAACTGTTCAGCTATGCCATCGACCTGAGAGCCATGACTCAGGGCAGAGGTTCCTTCGTAATGAATTTCGATAAGTACGAAGAAGTTCCAAACAACCTGGCACAGAAGATTATCGAAGCCCATAAGGCGGAAGAAGAAAAATAAGATGTAAATCCTATGGATTGAAAAACAGAGCACTGTCGGCTGGAAATCCGGTTCGGCGGTGCTCCTTTTTCTTGCAGGATGGGGTTGACGGCGATGGGAAAAAAGCATATAATGTGGCTGTAAAGAGAATATTTCATATTTAATCTAACCAGTGCCTTGTTTCGAGGGTAATAGGGAATCGGGTGAAAGTCCCGAACGATCCGGTCACTGTAATGGAGGATTCATCCGCAATATGTCATTGGGCGAAAGCCTGAGAAGGCGCGGAATGGAGAAGATGCCAAAGTCAGGAAACCTGCTGGAAAAGAGTTTGGTAAACAGCTTCCGAAGAAAGCATGTATCAAGACAACTATTTGATTCTATGTCAGACTGAATACCAGCTCTTGCTTTTTTTGAAAAGTAAGAGTTTTTTTATGCTCCGGACCTGATTAGATTATATGAAAAATCAGTCATTTTAGGAAAGAGAGGAAACCAATGAAAAAGAAATTATTATCCTTCGTTCTCACTGCAGCAATGGTATTCACGGTCAGCGTTCCGACCATGGCGTTTGCCGGCACGGATACCGCTGCAGTCAGCACAGCAACAGCGGCACCGGTTATCTCGGAAACAAAGGCCTCTGACATTGTATCCGGTCTGGGCATGTTTTCCCCGGCTGAAGGATCCACAAGCATCCAGATCGATAAGTATAAGGGAACCGCAAAAATCACATTTACCACAACCCCACAGAAGGTAAAGACGACCAAGCTCGCGCTGGTATCGCAGGCCGCAACAACAGCGAAGAAAGAAAAAAACGCAATTTCTGCAGTCGTTACGCCTGCAGGAGAAAAATTTGTAAGCACATTCACCTTTGAAATTCCTGTTTCCAAGCTGGGAACCGCAATGCCATACAGCGTATTCTGGGAAGGCGCATCGGATCCTGCCAATGACGGATGGCACAATTTCAGTGATGCTTCCAAGGCAGTGCTGACGGTAAAGTATACACCGGCTCTAGTATCCGCACTGACCAGCGCAATTTATTTCCAGGAAAGAACGGAAGGCACAGATGCCCTCTGTGAAGCCGCCGGTAAGGCATGGGCTGCATTAACCGAAGAAGAACAGAAACAGGTGGAAGGCTTCGGCTATTATAAGGACGAAGAGGAAGAAAAAGGTGGATATGAATATTTCGCCGAGGACACCGGAGATGCATCCAAAGACAAGACCAGAAATGCAGATAAAATTGGTGACTATGAGCTGCTGGTTGCAAGCTTTGGTACCAGCTATAACGACAGCCGCGCGGCAAGCATCGGTGCCATCGAAAAGGCACTGGTAAAAGCGAATTCCAGTTTTGCCGTCAGAAGAGCATTTACATCTCAGATCATCATTAACCACATTCAGGCAAGAGACGGCATCAGGATTGACAACATGGATCAGGCACTGGAACGCGCAATCAAGAACAAGGTTCAGGTAGTTGTCGTACAGCCAACTACATTGATGGCCGGTGCGGAATACGATGAAATCGTAGAATCCGTAAAGAAATATGAATCCAAGTTCAAGCAGATTATCGTTGCGAAACCAATCTGCTCAAACGATGCAGATACGAAAACTGTTTCGGAAGCACTGTATGAAGACACTGCAAAAGAAGCAGGCATGACCGTAGAAGAAGCAAAAGCGAACAAGGAAACCGCCTTCGTATATATGGGTCATGGAACCCATCATGATGCGAAAGTATTATATGAAGAAATTCAGAAAATCTATGATGACAACGGATACGCAAACGCATTCGTGGGGACCGTTGATGGAGTTCCGGAATCCACGACTCTCGAAAATGTAATCGCAGCGGTAAAGGCTGCCGGCTTCAAGAAAGTAATTCTCCGCCCTTACATGGTCGTTGCAGGCGATCATGCCAACAATGACATGGCGCAGGAGTGGGGAGAAGCCTTCGAAGCAGCAGGGTTTGAACAGACAAGCCAGATTATCGGATTAGGCGAACTCACGGCAGTGCAGGATGTGGCTGTAAAGAACGCCAAAGCAGCCATCAGCAAGGCTGCCGTGGCCAAGTCAACCACCGCCACCGTGAAATCTGCCAAGAAGGCATTCACCGTGAAGATCACCGCCAAGAGCGGAATGTCCGGTTATGAATACAGATACGCCACAACCAAGAGTAAGCTTACAACTGCTAAGGTAAGAAGTGCCAAGGCCGGAAAGACCTTTACCGTAAAGAACCTGAGCTCGAAGAAGACATATTATGTTCAGGTCAGAACCTATAAAAAGACACCATCCGGCAAGAAGGTTTACTCCAAGTGGAGCACCGCGAAGAAGGTAACCACGAAATAATCGCATGTTTATGTGAGATACAATACTGATTTTACGGGAGATTGAAAAATGAAGAACCTGAGACGAATTTTATGTACCATATTATGTTTTGCCATGATTATTACAACCGGCATGACAGCCTTCGCTGACACAGCGTCTGCGGCAGGAGATAAGGCTCTGGAAGATGGAACGTATACATTTGGTGTGATGACCAACACAAAGATGTTTAAAATCACGCCGGAGGATAACGGTACCTGCCAGACTGTCGTCAAGGATGGAAAAATCACAGCAACCATCCGTCTCAGCGGTGACGGTTACAGCAAGCTGTATATGGGTTCTTCGGAAGAAGCAGCTGCACTGGAAGCATCCAATCCAAACGCATCTGCGTTTATCCCTTATATAGAGGATGCAGACGGAAAGTATACCTACGAGGTTCCCGTGGAAGCACTCAACACGCCGATTCATCTTTCGGCAAGAGGAACCAAATGGTATGACAGAGTCATTGTATTCTATGAAGTCCTCCCGCAGCCGGTAAAAGCCAGCTATACCATACAGGGTGACACTCTCCGTTTCAAATGGACGAAGGCAGCAGAGCCATACATCTCCGGATACGAGATTGCATGTGCATACGATGCGGAGTTTACGGATCTTGTCCCAATCGAAACCATCGCAGAAGGACAGAATACCACATCAGCCAAGGTCTATCTGGAAAAGGGGGACACCTACTATCTGAAGGTAAGAAGCGTCCTCACAATCGACGGACTTCAGGCATATTCCGACTGGAGCAATGTGGTTGCCGCAAAGAACATTACTGTAGCGAAACCAAAGCTTTCCTCCGTAACGGCCGGAACGTCCAAAGCCACTGTGAAATGGACGAAGAAGGCAGTCACCGGCTATGAAATTCAGTATGGAACCTCATCCACCTTCAAGTCTGCCAAGACGGTAAGGATCGGAAAGGCGTCCACCGTTTTCAAGGTCATAAAGAATCTGAAAAAAGGAAAGACATACTATTTCAGAATCCGCTCCTATAAGAATACGGCAGATGGCGTCTGCTACTCAGGCTGGACAACGAAGAAGTCTGTAAAGATCAAGTAGGTATTTCATGGTTAGAGGAGTGAATTTATGAAAAGCATTCAGAAAGCTGCGGTATCTTTCATATTGTTTTTCACCCTGATTTTTTCACAGGTCGGTTTCGCGTTGGCTGAAACCGACCTGTTTTCGGGTACGGGGGAGGAAACCACACCAGAAATGGTGTTTGCGGATGGGGAGTATGTGATTCCTGCAGATACCGATAACAGAATGTTTTATCTGGTGCAGGATGATGAAGGCAGGAAAAACGTAACGCTGAAGGTGGAAAACGGGGTCATGAAAGTGACCTTTGCCCTGACAGGAACCGGGTACGATTACCTGCGGCTGGGGACCGTGGAGGAAGCCATGGCAGCAGATCCTTCCGAGTATGTGAAGTATGAGGAAGCGAATGGAAAATACACCTATACCATGGAGATCCCGGCTCTGGATCAGGAATTTACCATAGCCGCCCATGCAGTGAAATCCGGGAACTGGTATGAACATAAAATGATTTTCTATTCCAACGAAGAAAGAAAAGCGGAAATTGAGAAAGAAAAAGAGACGGTAACCGAGCCAGAACAGGAACCGGAACAGAAACCGGTGAAGGAACCGGTGAAGGAACCGGAGAAAGAGACGGAAAAGGAGACGGAAAAAGAGACTTCCAACCATCCGACCTCAGGAACGATCCGAATCGACACCAGCACCTCCCTGAAAGACGGGACGTATGCCTGCGACAGTTTCCGTTGGTCCGGTGGAACCGGAAGACTTGCATACATCAGATGCAATCAGATTACCGTAAAGAATGGACAGGCCTATGCGGACATCGAGTTCAGCAGCACAAGCTATGACAAGGTGAAAGCATCCGGTCAGACCTTTGAAAGAATCGGAACCGGAAATTCCAGATTTGTCGTTCCGGTTGAAATGAATGCCAATAATGAAATTTCAGCCAGAACCGTTGCCATGTCCAGTCCCCACTGGGTGACATATACGATCTATCCTTTCATCGAAGGGGCAGAAAAAGCAGAAGCGAAAAAAGACGGAAAAACGGAGTCAAAGAAACCGGAAAACCGGGATGCCGAAATCATCGGCCTGGAATATGCCGATGAAGTGGAGGTGAGCCACGCGGCACTTTTCAAGCTCTATGAATATAACGACGGGATCCGGATGCTGGAAATCAACCTGGAACAGGGGTCGAAAGTCCATTACGAAGAAACGCAGCGCACAGATGCGGATCCGATTGAGTATGACGAAGAAGGAAACGCCATCGCCAAAACCCAGAGTGAGATCACTCAGGCACTCTATAAAAAGAACACGGTACGATATCTTCTGGTTCCGGAAGGAATGGACGTTCCGGCAGGCTCCGACAAGGAAATGATCCTCATTTCGGTACCCGGTGACACCATCTCCGGCCAGACCATCTGGACCGGTGCGGAAACCACGGCGCTTTTCCTGGAAAAGCTTGGTGTAAAGGATCTGACCGTACTTTCGGAAGAAGACTATTCTGCACCTGATTTTAAGTCTGTTGTTTCAAAGAGTGCAGAGCTTGCCATTCTTCCAGCCCATGCTGTTTCCGGAGAAAACGCACAAAAACAGCTTGAATTGCTTGAGACACGCTTTTCTACACTGGGCATTCCTGTTATAATAGACAGAGCGCTGGATGAAGAAACGGAGGAAGGAAAGGCAGAATGGATCAAGGTTTATGCCGCACTTCTTGGCATGGAAATTCCGCCCGATGAAACCATCCGCACGCTGTTTCAGGGAACCGACTGGGACGAGTATGAAGCAGCCCCGGTGCTTTCTGAGGAAGAAAACGTGGATGAGAATGAAGCGGAACCGGAAGCGGATTCTGTGGGTATCATGAAATGGGTCATCGTCCTTGCAGTAATTGCTGCCGGAGGTCTGTCCGCGGGGTATGCGGCAGTCAGAAGAAGAAACAGAAAAAAGAGGATATCAGATGAAGAATAAAAAAGTAACTGCTGCTCTCGTTGCAATGTGTCTTATCATGACCATGGTTTTTGCCGGCTGCAGTCCTGCGGGAAACAGCACCGGGAACCAGGAAGAAACGCAGGGCAGTTCCGAAGATAAAATCGAAGGACTCACCTTCACAGAATCCGTGGCCCTCGACTATGCAGAAGGTTTTGCCATCGATGCATATGAAGACGGCTACTATTTCCTGGATATTTTCGATGATGCGAAATATCTCATCGTGCCGGAAGGGAAGGAAGCACCGGAAGGACTGGATCCGGAGATCAAAATCATCCGGCAGCCCCTTACAAACGTATATCTGGCAGCCACGGCCGTCATGGCGCTCTTTGATTCCATCGATGCCATGGATCACATCACCATGACCTCCATCCGGGAATCCGCCTGGACCATCGATAATGCGGTAAAAGCCATGCAGGAGGGAAGGATCATCTATGCGGGGAAATACAGTGAACCGGACTATGAACTGATTCTTGGAAACCGCTGCGATCTTGCGCTGGAATCCACCATGATCTATCATACGCCGGAAGTGAAGGAAATGCTCGAAGAACTGGGCATCACTGTTTTCGTTGACCGGTCCAGCTTCGAATCCAATCCCATGGGCAGAACGGAATGGGTCAAGGTATACGGCGTGCTGACCGGGAAACTGGATCAGGCGACCGAGTTCTTTGAAGGCCGCAAGGAGGTCATCCGTGAATTATCCGGCTATGAAAGCACAGAAAAGGTTGCTGCATTTTTCTACATCACCACCGATGGAAAAGCGGTCGTACGAAGCTCTGCAGATTATGTACCTGCCATGATCGACATGGCAGGCGGCAGATATGCCTTTGACGGGATCGTGGATGAGGATGGAAAGACCTCCGTATCCATGACCATGGAAAGCTTCTATGAAAAAGCGCGGGATGCGGACTACATCATCTACAATGCAAGCATCGATGCCAACGTAAAGACCATCGATGACCTGATTGCAAAGGATCCGATTTTCGCTGAATTCAAAGCAGTGAAAGAAGGAAACTGCTATTCCACGGGAAGCAACATGTATCAGAGAACAGATGTGATCAGCAACATGATAATGGATTTCCACAAGGTATTTACCGGTGAAGAGGATGGAGATCTTGAATTTTTAACCAAACTGGAGTAAAACATGCAGAAAACAAACGGCAACAGTTTCCACAACGAAATATTCAGAAGACGATGCAGGTACATCATGGTATTCGGACTGCTGCTGATCGCGTTTGCGGTGATTACTGTGCTGAACATCAACACAGGCAGCGTGAACCTGTCGGTTTCGGAAATTGCGGATGCGATTTTCAGGCGGGAAGGAAATGAAACCACCATGGATATCATCTGGAAAATCCGCCTGCCCCGTGTGATCATGGCGGCCCTTCTGGGCGGGGCATTATCCCTCTCCGGCTTCATGCTGCAGACCTTCTTCGAGAATCCCATTGCCGGTCCGTTCGTGCTGGGTATTTCGTCCGGTGCGAAGATGGTGGTTGCCCTGGTCATGATCTTTTTCCTGACAAAATCCATGACCCTGTCCTCTTACTCGCTGATCATCGCGGCGTTCATCGGCTCGCTGATTGCCACCGGCTTCATTCTTCTGGTTTCGAAGAAAATCCGAAACATGGCGGCCCTGCTGGTTGCCGGCGTCATGATTGGAAATATATGCTCTGCCGTGACGGATTTTGTGGTGACATTTGCCAGCGATTCCGACATCGTAAACCTTCACAACTGGTCGCTGGGAAGTTTCTCCGGCATGAACTGGAGCAACGTACAGGTGGCGGCCACCGTAATTGTCACGACGGTCATAATTACATTCTGTATGTCGAAGCCCATCGGTGCATTTCAGCTTGGTGAAAACTATGCGCAGAGCATGGGCGTCAACATCAAAGTATTCCGGGCACTGCTCATCCTCCTGTCCAGCGTGCTTTCCGCCTGTGTCACCGCATTCGCCGGACCGATTTCTTTCGTCGGAATTGCGGTGCCGTTTATTACCAGAGCATGCCTGGGAACTGCCAAACCCCTGATTGTCATACCGGGGTCATTCGTCACCGGTGCAGTATTCTGCATGGTCTGCGACCTGATTGCAAGAACGGCATTTGCTCCGGTGGAACTGAGCATCAGCACCGTCACATCCATATTTGGCGCACCGATTGTAATTTATATGATGATTCGAAAGAACAGCAGACTGTAATGGACGAGAAGAAATATTTCGAGATGAAAGACCTTTCCGTGGGATATAAGGGAAAGGCACTGATACATGACATTTGCATAGACATTCGGAAGGGTGAAATCGTTACCCTCATCGGACCCAACGGCGCAGGGAAATCCACCATCCTGAAAAGCATCACGAGACAGCTGGAAATCATCGGCGGAAATGTCATCGTGGATGCAGCGGATATCCGGAGCATGTCCTATAAGACGCTGGCCAGCAAGATGGCCGTTGTGCTTACAGACCGGATCAAGGCAGAAATGATGACCTGCCACGACATCGTGGCCACTGGCAGATATCCGTATACCGGTCGACTGGGAATTCTGACGCGGGAAGATGAGGAAAAGGTGGAAGCCGCACTGCGGGTGGTTCACGCCGCGGACCTTGGACACCGTGATTTCAAGGCCATCAGTGACGGACAGCGGCAGCGGGTACTTCTTGCCCGGGCCATCTGTCAGGAACCCGACGTGATCATTCTCGACGAGCCCACATCCTTCCTGGATGTGAAATATAAGCTGGAACTGCTGACCATACTCCGGAGAATGGCCAAGGAAAACGGCATCACGGTAATTATGTCACTTCATGAAATCGACCTGGCTGAAAAAATTTCAGACAAGATCATCTGTGTCAACGGGGAAACGATTTTCGACTATGGCACGCCGGAAGAGATTTTCCGGGAGAAGCATATCCGGGATTTATATAATATCAACAACGGGCATTTCGACCCCATGTTCGGGAGCATGGAGCTTCCGGGACCGGTTGGAGAGCCGGAAGTATTCGTCATTTCCTCCGGAGGAACGGGCATTCCGGTCTATCGCATGCTGCAGAAGCAGGATCGACCTTTTCTCGCCGGAATCCTTTATCCGGGCGACGTGGATTACCACCTGGCCAAAATCCTTGCTGCAGGCGTAATTACCGAAAAACCGTTTCACTGCGTTTCGGAGGAAACCCTCCGGGAAGCACTTGCAGGTATGGAAAAATGTGATACTGCCATTTACGCAGGGACTGAAATCGGCGAAATGAATCAGCGGGTGCAGGTGCTGATTGATGAAGCGAAAAAAGCTGGAAAGCTGGAAATCTATGAAGCATATAACCGGGATTGAATCCCATTACATCATAAAAAACAATAAGAAACTCCGGTTCGGATATACCACGGGAACCTGTGCCGCAGCGGCTTCCAAAGCGGCAGCCATGATGCTTCTTCTGGGTGAACCGATGGACTGCGTAGAGCTGATGACACCGAAGGGCATCGACCTGAACCTGGAGGTGATTGATACCGTAAGGACCGGCGAATACGTGTCATGTGCCATCGTCAAGGATGGGGGAGATGACCCGGATGTAACCCATGGGCTGAAGATTTTCGCAAAAGTCGAGAGAATTGCAGAAGGGTTTGTCATCGATGGAGGCGAAGGCGTCGGAAGGGTCACGCGGAGCGGGCTAGAACAGCCCGTAGGCGCAGCGGCCATTAATTCCACACCGAGAAGGATGATGGAAGAAGCTCTGAAAGAAGCGGCAGAAAAAGCAGCTTACCAGGGAGGCCTGAAGGCTGTCATCTCCGTACCGGGCGGCGAAAAAACGGCAGAAAAAACCTTTAATCCCATTCTTGGAATCCAGGGCGGCATCTCTATTCTGGGCACCTCAGGCATCGTGGAACCGATGAGTGAAGCTGCCCTGATCCGGAGTCTGGAACTGGAGATGAAGCAGCAGGCCGCAGACGGAAGAAAGTATCTGGTGGTGACACTGGGAAACTACGGGAAGAATTACCTGGCGCAGCTGGATGATGTGCCGGTGAAAGATTCCGTGAAGTGCAGCAACTATATCGGTGAGGTCATGGATATTGCTGTGAACCTGGGTGTGAAGGGCCTGCTCTTTATTGCCCATATCGGCAAGTTTGCCAAAGTGGCAGGGGGCATCATGAATACCCACTCCAGAAATGCAGATGCAAGAGCAGAAATCATTGCAGCAGCTGCACTCAGAGCGGGAATTTCAAGAGAAGGTGCAATGCGGGTCCTGGAAACACCAACCACCGATGCGGCACTGGATATTCTGGCAGAAGAAAACATCATGAAACAAACCATGGATGTACTCATGGAGAAGATATCATTTTATCTGAATCACAGATGCTATGGTGCCATTGAGACGGAAGCGCTGGTCTTCTCCAATGACAGGGGCTATCTAGGCGAGACGGCAGGATTTCGAGACATGGTGGAGAAGATAAAAGGAGAAATACATGAAGGGTAGACTTTACGGAATCGGCGTAGGTCCCGGAGATCCGGAACTGATGACCATAAAAGCAAAAAAGACCATCGAAGCCAGCGACATTGTCGTGGTGCCGGGAGAAAAGGTGGAAGATTCCATTGCATACAGAATTGCAAAGGGAGCATGTGAACACCTGGATGACTTAAACCTGGTGGCACTGGAAATGCCGATGGTAAAGGACAAAGAAAAGCTGAATACAATGCATGAGAAGGCGGCTCGCCAGATTGAGAGCTGGCTTGATGAAGGCAAGAACGTCAGCTTTCTCACACTGGGAGACGTGACCGTTTATTCCACCTACATGTATGTGCATAACAGAGTGGTAAGAGACGGTTATGATGCTGCCATCATCAACGGTATCACCTCGTTCACGGCAGCTGCAGCGCGGCTGAACACGGATCTGGTGGAACGGGCCCAGCCGCTCCATGTCATTCCCGCCACCTTCAAAGTGGATGGAATGGAAGACTTGCTTTCCCTTCCCGGCACCAAGGTACTCATGAAGTCGGGAAAGGAAATCGAAAAGGTAAGAGAAGCAATCCTTGCCAGCGGGCAGAAGGCCATGATGGTGGAAAACTGCGGCATGGACAATGAAAAAATTTATCTTGATGCAAAGGATATTCCGGATACTGCATCCTATTATTCACTGATTATTGTAAAAGAACCCCAGGAGGAAGCGTAATGAAAACAATACATTTTGTCGGTGCCGGAAGCGGTGCGGCAGACCTGATTACCGTAAGAGGAAAACAGCAGCTGGAAGAAGCAGATATCATTATCTATGCCGGCTCTCTTGTGAATCCGCAGCTTCTTGATTATGCGAAAGAAGACTGCGAAATCTTCAATTCCGCCAAAATGACACTGGAAGAAGTTCTGGATGTGATGCTGCGAGGCACGAAGGAAGACAAGCAGATTGTCAGACTTCACACCGGTGACCCGTGCCTTTACGGCGCCATCCGTGAACAGATGGATGTCCTCGACCGGGAAGGGATTCCTTACGACTACACTCCGGGCGTCAGTTCCTTCTGCGGTGCAGCCTCAGCACTGAACCTGGAATACACCCTTCCGGACATTTCACAGAGCGTGATCATTACCAGAATGGCGGGAAGAACACCGGTGCCGGAAAAGGAAAGCATCGAATCCTTTGCGGCCCATAACGCCACCATGGTGGTATTTCTCTCCACCGGACTTCTGGAAGAACTGAGCCAGCGGCTTATTGCCGGCGGATATACAGCAGATACGCCGGCTGCCATCGTGTATAAGGCAACCTGGGATGACGAAAAATCCTTCATCTGTACCGTAGGTACCCTGGCGGAAACAGCCAGAAAAAATAACATTACCAAGACAGCACTGATGATCATCGGCAATGTGGTCGGATGCACCAGTTATGACAGATCGAAGCTTTACGACCCGGGATTTACCACGGAATTCCGGGAAGCAACCAGGTAAGGAAACAGAAATAAGGAAACAGGATGAAAATTTCGATTCTCTGTCTGAGCCTTCCGGGATATGAAACAGCCCTTGCGCTCAGAGATATTCTGAAAACAGAACATGAAACAGAAATCTTCCGAAAGGGAAAATCCTTCCCGGATTCCATTCCGGAGTCTCTCCAGGAATGGACGGAAAGGCACTTTGAAGAGGATGCCCTGATCTTTGTCAGCTCTGCAGGAATTGCAGTACGCGCCATCGCTCCGCTGGTCCGGAGTAAAAAGACGGACCCGGCGGTGTTGGTCGTGGACGATATGTTCCATTTCGTCATTCCGATTCTATCCGGCCATCTGGGGGGAGCCAATGAACTCGCATCGCAGATTGCCGATGCGAAGGGAGCCATCCCAGTGATTACCACATCGACGGATATTCACGGCAAGTTTGCACCGGATATCTTCGCGAAAAAGAACGGATTGGTGATTACAGACTTTACGAAAGCCAAGGAAGCGGCAGCTACTCTGGTTCGAGGGGAAAGGGTGACCGTGTACTGCGACAGTGCGGTGGTGGGACCCATTCCGGAGGAAGCCCAGATAAAACCTCTGAGCCAGCTGAGACAGCTCGGAGTTCCCGGATTGTCAAAAGACGATCTGAACGGCTTCGCCATCGTAATATCCCCCTATGAAAAGGACGGCACCATATTGGAAAACGAACTGTGGCTGATTCCAAGAACCGCTTATCTGGGAATCGGTCTCCGGGAGGGGAAAACCAGGGAAGACGTGGAAAGAGCGGCGAGAGCCTGTATAAAGCAGGCCGGTATCACGCAACGAGCAGTGAAGAGGATCAGCTCTGTGGACCTGAAGCAAAAAGAAGCCGGCCTTCTGGCCTATGCCGAAGCGCTCCATTGCGATACGGAATTCTTTACGGGGCAGGCGCTGGGCAGAGTACCCGGAGAATTCACGGAATCTGAATTCGTAAGGAGTATCGCGGGGGTTGGAAATGTATGTGAAAGAAGTGCCCTTCTTTCCGCCATGGGAGACGGAGACGAAACCGATGCAGCACTGATTGCAAGGAAGCTGCCTCTCGACGGTGTAACCGCAGCAATTGCAATAAAGAAAGGAACGATTCGTTTTGAATAAGATTTGCGTAGTTGGAATAGGCCCGGGTGCTTATGAAAAAATGACAATCGAAGCAGTAGACGTACTGAAGAAATGCGATGTGATCATCGGATATACGGTGTACATTGACCTGGTGAAGGACCATTTCCCGGAGAAGGAATTCCTGAGCACACCCATGCGAAAGGAAGTGGAGCGGTGCGTCATGGCATTTGAGGAAGCAAACAAGGGAAAGACGGTTGCTATGATCTGCTCCGGAGATGCCGGCGTATACGGTATGGCAGGACTGATCCATGAAGTGGGCAAGGAATATCCGAAGACCGATATTGAAGTGATCCCAGGCGTCACTGCCGCTGTGAGCGGCGCAGCAGTGCTGGGGGCGCCTTTGATTCATGACTTCTGTCTCATCAGTCTGAGCGATCTTCTCACGCAGTGGGAAACCATCGAAAACAGACTGCACGCTGCAGGAACGGGTGACTTCGTATGCTGCATTTATAATCCGTCCAGTGTCAAGAGACACGATTACCTGAGGAAGGCATGTGATATTCTGCTGCAGCATAAGTCAGCGGACACGGTATGCGGCATTGTAAACAATATCGGAAGAGATGGCGAGACGGTGAAGGTACTGCCGCTGCGGGAATTAAGAGAAACGGAAGTGGATATGTTCACTACCGTTTTCATCGGCAATTCCCAGACGAAAGTCATTGACGGGAAAATGGTAACACCGAGAGGGTACAGAAATGTGTAAAGTAATCCTGTTTGGAGGAACGACAGAAGGCAGACTGCTGGCCCGGTTTCTCAATGAAAATCAGATTGACACCGTTGTTTGCGTTGCAACAGAGTACGGCGGAAGCCTGCTGGATGGGGGCAGCTGTATCAACGTACTTGAGAAGCGGCTGGATGAGGCGGAGATGGAGGAACTGATCCGCAGTGAAACACCGCATCTGGTGGTGGATGCAACCCATCCTTACGCCAAGGCGGTGACGAAAAACATTGTGCATGCCGCAGAGAGGACCGGCGTGGAATACATGCGGGTGATAAGAGATTCCGATAGCAGTGCAGGCGGAGATGCAGTGTATGTGGAGACCCTGGAGGATGCCATTGCATGGCTCAGGGAGCATCCGGAAGGAAAGATTCTGGCGGCAACCGGGAGCAAGGAACTGGATAAGTATGCTGAAATTCCAGACTACCGCAGCAGAGTGTATGCCCGTGTGCTTTCCACTGTGGAATCGGTGATGAAAGCAGCAGAGCTTGGATTCGAAGGAAAAAAACTGATCGCAATGCAGGGGCCTTTTTCCAGAGAGATGAACATAGCGCTGATCCGACAGTATGATATCCGTTACATGGTGACCAAGGAATCCGGAAACACCGGAGGATATGCGGATAAGATCGAAGCCTGCAGAGAAACCGGCATTACGCCTGTCATCATCGGCCGCCCTGATATGGAAAGCGGAGAGACGCTGGTTTCAGCGAAGAATGCCATTGCAGAGAAGTTGGGTTTCGATCCGGAAAGACAGATTGCGCTGATTGGAATCGGCATGGGCAACCCGGACGGGATGACGAAAGAGGGGCTGGATGCACTGGAACAGGCCGAGCTGGTCATCGGTTCCGGCAGAATGCTGCAGCCGGCCGCAGGATACGGAAACAAAAAACTCCTGGATGAATACAGCAGTGAGAAAATCGCTGCATTCATTGATGAAAACAAGGGATACACGAATATTTCCGTACTGCTTTCCGGAGATACCGGCTTCTATTCCGGTGCGAAAAAGCTGGTGGAAGTTCTATGCGGCGAGAACCGGAAGGTCGAGATCTTCCCGGGTATCTCCTCACTTGCATATTTTGCCGCCAAGATCCAGAAGTCATGGGATGACTGCGTCATCGTTTCCAACCATGGAAGAAAGAACGCCCTGATTCCTCTGATCCGGGACAACAGAAAAGTGTTTTCGATCCTTGGGAAGAAGGATGACATCCGGAATCTGGCAGAAAAGCTGGTGGAATACCAGCTGGATGATGTGACGATGTACATGGGAGAGAACCTTTCCTATGACGACGAGAGAATCCTGCAAGGCAGCCCGGAGGAATTCCTGCAGACGGAGAATTCGCCCCTTGCGGTGGTCATGGTGGAAAATCACGCGATGGAAAAAACCAGAGTAAATCCGCTGACAAACCGGGGGGATGGAGAGTTCCTTCGGGGGCAGGTTCCCATGACCAAGGAAGAGATCCGGATTCTTTCCGTTTCCAGACTGCAGCTGAAGGAGGATTCCATCTGCTATGATGTGGGAGCCGGAACCGGCTCTGTATCGGTGGAGATGGCAGTCAGGGCGTCCCGGGGTCAGGTGTACGCGGTGGAAAAGAAGGCAGAAGCAGTGGAACTCCTGCAGGCAAATAAAAAGAAGTTCCGGGCAGATAACCTTGAAATTGTAGAAGGTCTCGCACCGGAAGCACTGCAGGAACTGCCGGCACCGACCCATGTGTTCATCGGCGGCTCCTCCGGCAATATGGATGAAATCATTACGGACATCCTCCGAAAATCGGAAGGTCCTGTCCGGTTTGTGATAAACTGCATTGCTCTGGAATCGACGGCCCAGGCTCTTTCCTGCGCGAAGAAATACGGAATCGCAGAGCCTGACGTATCGCAGATTGCCGTTTCAAAAGGCCATGCAGTGGGCAGATATACCATGATGAAGAGTGAAAATCCAATCACAATCATTTGCTTTGATGGAGAGGGAAAGAAATGCGAATCCCCAGAATACTAATCTGTGCCGGTTCCAGCGGAAGCGGCAAAACCCTGATCACATGCGGAATTCTTCAGGCCCTGATCAGCCGGGGCCTGAAGCCGGCATCGTTTAAGTGCGGGCCGGATTACATCGACCCGATGTTTCACACCCGCGTGCTGGGGACGAAATCAAGAAATCTGGACACGTTTTTTGTAAAAGAGGATGTGCTGCGTTATTTGTTTGCGAAGAGTGCCGCAGGCTGCGATATTGCGGTCATGGAAGGTGTCATGGGGTACTATGACGGTCTTGGCGGTGTATCCACAGACGCCAGCACTTATGATGTGCAGAGGGCAACCGGCACGCCGGCAGTTCTGATCGTCAACGGGAAAGGCGTGAGCACATCCCTGGCTGCCATGGTCAGGGGTTTCATGGATTTCCGGCCTGACAGCAATATCAAAGGCGTCATCATCAATCATATCAAGGCCGGAATGTATCCTGTTCTCAAGACATTTCTGGAAAAGGAATGTCATGTGCAGGTGCTTGGATATGTACCGGAGGTTCCGGACCTTGTGCTGGAAAGCCGTCATCTGGGACTGGTCATGCCTCATGAAATCCATGGTCTGCGGGAAAAAGTTATGAAACTGGCCGATGTGCTGGAGGAAACAATTGATATTCAAAGACTCATACAACTGGCAGAGACAGCGTCTGAAATCGAGGAAGCGCAGCTGGCGGCAGCAGATCCGATCAGACCGGAGATGCGATGCAAAAATCCGGTGAAAATCGCCATAGCCCGTGACGAAGCGTTCTGTTTTCTCTATGAGGACAACCTTGCGCTTTTGAGAGCTCTGAATGCAGAAATCGTGGAATTCTCACCGATTCATGATGCGGCAGTTCCGGAAGGTGCGAAGGGCTTGATTCTTTATGGCGGATATCCGGAGCTTTTCGCCAGGCAGCTCTCCGGGAACCGGTCCATGATGGAAAGCATCCGAACGGCGTATGCATCCGGCATGCCGATCCTGGCGGAATGCGGCGGCTTCATGTATCTCCATGAAAGTATGGAAGATGGAGAAGGCAATCCATATCCGCAGGTGGGCATCGTGAAGGGAAAGGCCTACAAGACAGACCGTCTGGGAAGGTTCGGATATGTGGGTCTCACGGAAAATTCCGGAGTTTTTTTCAAAGACTATGGAAATCCGGGCAAAATCCCTGCTCACGAGTTTCATTACTTCGATTCCACCTGCTGCGGTACGGACTTTCACGCTGCGAAACCGGTGGGAAAAAGAAGCTGGGACTGCATGATATCCGAAGAAAACCTCCTTGCA
>JAEDMR010000115.1 GCA_016302925.1 Bacillota bacterium | reverse complement strand
TGGCTTCATCTTTTTCATCATGCTGGCCATCAACTTCTTCCTGCGGCAGTTTGACCTGCTGCATGTGCATACCGGTGCGGTATACGGCGCAGGCTTTACCGATGTGAACATCACCCTTTGGATGTATCGGATTCTCTGTGTGCTGTCGGTGCTTTCTGCAATTCTCTTCGTGGTGCACATGAAGAAAAAGAATTACAAGAAGCTGCTGACGGTTCCGGTGATCATGATTCTGGTAGGTGTCATCGGCTCCGGAGCGGGATATCTGGTACAGAACTTCGTGGTATCTCCGGATGAAATCAATAAGGAAAGCAAGTATCTGGACTGGAATATTGAGTACACCCAGTATGCATATCAGTTGGACGATGTAAGCGTCAAGCCTTTCGCCGCAGATGATACGCTGACGGCGGCTGATATCAATGAAAACACCGAGACCATAAACAACATCCGAATCAATGATTTTGATCCGGCGAAGCAGTTCTATAATCAGACCCAGAGTATCCGTCAGTACTACACCTTCCACGACGTGGATCCGGACCGGTATATGATCAACGGAGAGTATACGCAGACCTTCCTGACCACTCGTGAAATTGACGAATCCAAAATCACAGATACATGGCTGAACAAGCATATTAAATATACCCACGGCTATGGCGTGGCTCTGTCCAGAGTGGATAAGGTAACCGCCAGCGGACAGCCGGATGTGCTCATCGGAAATATTCCGCCGGAATCCACGGTAGATGAGATTCAAATTGACCGTCCGGAAATCTATTTCGGCGAGCTGTCCAATGATTACGTCATTGTAGGCACCAGTGAAAAGGAATTTGACTATCCGAAGGGTGAGAGCAACTCCTATACGGAATACGAAGGAACCGCCGGTATCAAGATGAACTTCTTCAACCGGATCCTGTTCTCCATCCGTGAGGCGAACCTGAAGATGCTGGTTTCCTCTAACATCAACAGTAATTCCAAGATCATCATCAACCGGAACGTGATGGACAGAATTCAGACCATCATGCCATATCTGGCTTACGAGGACGATCCGTATATGGTGACCACAGATGGAAAGCTCTACTGGATGGTAGATGCTTATACCACCAGTTCCTATTATCCGTATGCGGAACCGTTTAACGGACAGCAGAACTATATCAGAAACTCCGTCAAGGTAGTTGTGGATGCATACAACGGCGATGTCAACTTCTACATCGTGGACGAGACGGATCCAATCGCACAGACTTATGCGAAGATATATCCGACTCTGTTCAAGACGGCAGATCAGATGCCGGAAGGCCTGAAAGCCCATATCCGGTATCCGAATACGCTGCTGACCATTCAGGCAGGCATCTACACCAGATACCATATGGAAGATGTGAATGTATTCTATCAGAATGAAGACCTGTGGGATATCGCTTATGAGGTATACAACACCGAACGGGTACAGATGAAGCCGAACTACTATATTGCCAAGCTGCCGGACGGCGACAAGGCGGAATTCTTCAACTCCATCGCCTTCACGCCGAAGTCCAAGTGGAACATGACCGCACTGATGGTGGCAAGAAATGACGGCGAGAACTATGGCGAACTGGTTGTTTACCAGTTCCCGAAGAGCAAGACGGTTTACGGTCCGGAGCAGATTGAGGCTCAGATTGACCAGAATACGGAAATTTCCAAGGAATTCTCCCTGTGGAGTTCTTCCGGCACATCCTACCGGCGCGGAAACATGTTTATCATTCCGATTAACACGTCGATTCTGTATGTGGAGCCGGTTTATCTGGAAGCAACCAACTCCAGTATTCCGGAAGTGAAACGTATCATCATGGCTTATGATGACAAGATCGCTTACGAAAATACGGTAGCCGAATGTCTGGTTTCCCTCTTCGGTGATGCGGCAGAAGAAGGCGTGGGTACGCCGGATGACGGATTGAATTCCGGTGGAGAAACCGAAGGAGAAGACGGCGGACAGTCTGACGCACCGATGTCGCAGACAGAGCTGATTCAGAAGGCTGCTGAGGCTCTCGACAAGGCACAGGAAGCACAGCAGAATGGCGACTGGGCGGGTTACGGAAAATATCTGGACGAACTGGAAAAATATCTGGATGAACTTGCAAGTTAGGCCGGATTGTGCTACACTTTTATTTTAAATAATGGTATTTTCAGTGTGCAAGGGGACGTATGATGTCTCCCTGCACACTTATGCTTTGAACTTGGGGAGGTTACGACAAACATGCTGGGATTTGACTTAGATAAGATGCTTTTTAATATTCCTGCAGGCAGACACGAAAAAGAAGATATCATCAAGGTGCTGGAAGAGCATCCGGAGGTGCAGTTCGTTTCATTCGCCGGCCTGGACATCGCCGGAAACGATACGGACGAACGCATTCCGATCAAACTGTTTCTGGACGATATGGACGACATGCTGCTGCACGGCGTGCAGACGGACGGTTCCAGCGTGGATCTGCCGAAAATTGCCGATTTGAACAATGCCAAGGTGGATCTGGTGCCGGATCTGTCGGTAAATTGGTATGTAGACTACAACTACGATAACGTGGATCCGAAAACAGGATTGCCGGTAGGTACTATCCGCATTCCTGCATTCCTGGTGCATAACGAAAAGACAGAGGTGGGTGCACGATCTATTTTGCGCAACTCCATCAACGCATTCAAGGAAGAGCTGATGGAGCTATTGCGCAGCCACCCTTATGCATTCAGGTATATCAATGGCGTGGATTCGGCAGATGAGATCGAGGAGATCTGCATCACCAGTGCCACGGAGCTGGAGTTCTGGGTCAAGACACCGGAGGACAAGGCCGACCGGGAACAGCTTTCCACTTCCCAGGAACTGAAGGAGCAGTACTGGAAGAGAACCTACGGGCCGGTAAGAACGGCACTGGAAAAGTCTCTGGAGATTATTGACCGCTACGGTGTCGGTGTGGAAATGGGCCACAAGGAGGTCGGAGGTGTCAAGTCGAAGATCACCAGTGCAGGATCCCATGAACACATCATGGAACAGCTGGAAATTGACTGGAAGTATGCCGACGCCATGCAGGCAGCAGACAATGAAAAGCAGGTGAAATACATTGTCAGAGATGTATTTAACCAGTTCGGCCTCCACACCACCTTCATGGCCAAGCCGATTGAAGGTGTGGCAGGAAGCGGTGAGCATACCCACCTTGGTGTGGCAGCCCGCCTGAAGAGCGGAAAGATGGTCAACCTGTTTTCCGCGAAGAATACGGACGAAGATTATCTGAGCCCGCTGGGACTGGGCGGTCTCATGGGCATCCTGAAAAACTACGAGGCAATCAATCCGTTTGTCAGCTCCACTACCGACTCTCTGAACCGGCTGAAGCCTGGTTATGAAGCGCCGGTATGTATCGTCACTTCTCTGGGAAAGAGCGTTTCGGAAGCATCCAGAAACCGGACCATCCTGGTGGGTCTGATCCGGGATGCCAAGAATCCTATGGCTACGCGGTTCGAGCTGCGTGCACCGAATCCGAAGAGCAACACCTATCTGATCCTGGCAACTTGCTATATGGCCATGCTGGATGGTATCCGTCAGGCCCTGACGCAGGAAAAAACGCCGGCAGACCTGGAAAAGTCCATTTCCAAGAAGTACGGAGAAGAGGACTTCTATCTGGAAACAGAGCGGGAGTATCGGAGCGAACACAACGTGTTTGAGGACTACACTGAAGAAGAAAGAGAAAAGCTGTTCGGTGTGGCACCGGCCACCGTATGGGAGAACCTGCAGGGTCTCCGGAACAACCCGGAAAAGGTGAAGGCAATCCAGGGCGGCGTCATCAATGATCTGGCCATTGAATCGTTCTTCGAAGCGACGCTGAACCAGTGGAAGATGGAACTGCATAACCGGATTATTCCAAACTATATGGATATCGTTCGGGAATGTGTCAAGCTCCATAAGGAAGACGCTACGGACTATGATGTGGTTAACTGGACCAGAGTCAATGATCTGCGGTTCTATATCGGAAAGGATACCATGTCTGAAAAATGTCTGCTGACGCGAGCCAAGGAAGCCCTTGACCGGGGCGACTACGGGCTGGCATCTGACCTGCAGGTGGAACTTCAGCAGAAGATCAGCCAGTTGACTGAATATTACCTGATGTATAAAAAGAACCTGTTCTAATACATAAATGAACCATTGAAGAAGAGAGGGAAAAACAATGTTAGACATTAAGCGAATCAGAGAAGACTACGAAGGCGTGAAGGCTGCTGTAGAGAGAAGATGCAAAGGCGACTTCGGTATTGAAAACGTGGTGAAATTCGACGAAAGAAGAAGAGAAATCCTGGCGGAAGTAGAGCAGATGAAAAACAAGCAGAATACCGTTTCCAAGGAAATTCCGAAGCTGAAAAAGGCTGGCGAAGATACCACAGCTATCATGGCAGAAATGAAGGAACTGTCTGCGAAGATCAAGGAAATGGATGCAGAACTTGCTGAAGTGGAAGCGGGCCTTCGTGATGCACTGCTGAATGTGCCGAACACGCCGAATCCTGAAGTACAGATCGGTGAAGACGACAGTGCCAACGTGGAAATGAGAAAGTTCATGGAACCGACGAAATTCGACTTCGAAGCCAAAGCACACTGGGATGTGGGAACCGACCTGAACATTTTGGACTTTGAGAGAGCAGCCAAGATTTCCGGCGCCAGATTCACCGTATATAAGGGACTGGGCGCTCGTCTGGAGAGAGCCGTGATCAACTTCATGCTGGATCTGCATACGGTAGACCAGGATTATGTGGAAATCCTGCCGCCGTTCATGGTAAACCGGGCTGCAATGACCGGTACCGGTCAGCTGCCGAAGTTTGAAGAGGACATGTTCTATGTACCGCAGAAGGACTTCTTCCTGATTCCGACCGCAGAAGTTCCTGTTACCAATCTGCGCGCACAGGAAATCATGGACGAAGCAGAACTGCCGGTATATTACACCGCATACACTCCTTGCTTCCGTGCAGAAGCAGGTTCTGCAGGCCGCGACACCAGAGGTCTGATCCGTCAGCATCAGTTCAATAAAGTAGAACTGGTGAAGTTCGTTAAGCCGGAAGGTTCCTATGACGAGCTAGAAAAGCTGACCAACGATGCGGAAGAAGTGCTGAAGAGACTGGGACTGCCGTACAGAGTCGTAAGACTGTCCACCGGCGACCTGGGCTTCTCCTCCGCCATGACTTACGATATCGAAGTCTGGATGCCAAGCTACGGAAGATATGTTGAAATCTCTTCCTGCTCCAATTTCGAGGATTATCAGGCACGCCGCGCCAACATCCGGTTCCGTCCGGCAGAAGGCGGCAAGCCGGAATTCGTACACACCTTGAACGGTTCCGGTCTGGCAGTGGGCAGAACCGTTGCCGCCATTCTGGAAAACTACCAGCAGGCAGACGGCAGCGTCGTAATTCCGGAAGCCCTGCGTAAATACATGGGCGGCCTGGAAGTCATTACGAAGCAGGACCTGAAATAATTGAGAAAGGAATCGCGAAATGATATTCTTTACACCGATGATGAGTATCCTGGCGATTTATGTGCTGGCAGCTGTGCTGCCAGCATTTTTCCTCTTACGGTATATCTACCGCAAGGATACCATAGAAAAAGAACCCGGATATCTGCTCTGGCAGCTGCTTCTGGGCGGCGTACTGGCGGCACTTGCCTCCATCGTGCTGGAAACCCTGGGCTCCGCCATACTGAACAACACGGTCGACCCGAGCGATCCGAAATACTATATCATCATGGCCTTCCTGGTAGTGGCTGCAGTGGAAGAAGGCACTAAGCTGTTTTTCCTGAAGCGCAGGTCCTGGCGGGATCCTAACTTCAACTACATGTTCGACGGGCTGGTTTACTCCGTCTTTGTGTCCCTGGGGTTTGCCGCCTTTGAGAACATCAAGTATGTTTTCAGCTACGGGCTGTCCGTGGCCGTGCCCCGGGCACTGCTGGCGATTCCGGGCCACATGGGCTTCGCCGTGTTTATGGGTATCTTTTATGGAAGGGCGAAACTGGCAGAGAGCCGGGGGAATGATTTCGGCGCAAAATCCAATCTGCTGGCGGGTTATCTGTCTGCGGTTTTTCTACACGGGTTTTATGATTCCTGCTGCATGATCGGCACGCGCCTTTCCACTGCCATCTTCGTGGGCTTCGTGGTGCTGATGTACATCGTGGTCTTCCGGCTGATTAAGAAAGCCTCCTGGGAGGACCGGCCAATCTAAATGAAGCCACTTTTTAAGAGAGAGGTGATCACAATGGAAAAGGAAAGAAACTATAACACGCCGCGAGACTGTATCGACCGGTTTCGGGAGGAATACGAGTTTTTGAGCAATTTCTATCCGGCAAAGCTGTTCTTTGACGGGATCATCTATGATAATTCTGAGTCCGCTTATCAGGCACAGAAGC
>JAEDMR010000114.1 GCA_016302925.1 Bacillota bacterium | reverse complement strand
GCGAAGGTCGCTTAAAAAAGTCACACTGGTATTACAATTTTGCTTGACCAGAACATTTTGCAAAGAAACGATACAAGATAATTACATATTATTCTATATTATTCCATCTTTAGCTGCCCGATTCGATGCGTCAGTCGAAGGAATATGCTTCTCATGACGCAAGAACAGTTTTTCATAGTCGTTTTGCGTCATTTTCGCTTTGCGGAAATAATTTCCGGATTTCAGCATCGCAGTGCAGTGAAGAAATCAGAAAATTTACTTCCTGCCCGGACAATGATATAATGAAGCATACGCAAAACGACCGAACGAGGAGCCCAAGAGGAACGAATATGAAACGAATTCAGATTATCGAAGACGATGAAGCCATCCGCACGGAACTGAAAACCCTGCTGCGGACCAACGGATACCAGCCGGTGGATGAACCGCCCTGCGACCTGATTCTGATGGACGTGAACCTGCCGGGCGAAAGCGGATTTTCCCTTTGCCGGAAGCTGCGGCAGACATCCGCTACACCGGTGATTTTCCTGACGGCGCGGGACACCCCGGAAGACGAGCTGCTGGCCTTCAGCGTAGGCGGCGATGACTTCATCCGCAAACCATACAATTCCGCCGTCCTGCTGGCACGGATCAGCCGCATGCTGAAAACCGCTGCCGGCGACACATTGAACGTCCGGGGTCTGACCCTGGATCTGCCGGGAATGAAAGCCGTTTTCAACGGCCAGGCTGCGGAGCTAACGAAAAACGAGGCCCGCATTCTCTGGTGCCTGATGCAGAAAGACCTCTGCACCCGGGACGAGCTCATCGAAGACCTGTGGGCAGGCGGCATGTACATCGACGGCAACACGCTGTATGTCAACATCGGAAGACTCCGGGAAAAGCTGGGCCAGATCGGCGCGGCGGATTTTGTGCGCACGGTGCGCGGCGTGGGGTACCGGCTATGAGTTTTCGGGAGTATCTCGGCGCAAAATTCGTCCTCCTGTGCCTGACGGGAATCGGGGGATTGTATCTGGCCATGGTGTTTTATTTTTGCGGGTTATCTGTGTCTCTGGTTGGAATTCTGCTGGGAAGCGGTCTGCTGTTGGCGGCAGTTTGCTTCGTAATGGGCTGGCGGCGAGCTGATCTGCGGCTTCGGAGACTGCGGAGGAGGCTGGATGCTTTGCCAGAAAAATACCTGATCGGGGAAACCATGGAACTGCCTGCAGATCCTCTGGAGCGGGAATACTACCTGATGATGAAGGAAATCTCCCGCTCAGCCATCGGAGCGGTGGAGCAGACTCGTGCAGAAAGGCAGGATTACTGCGACTATGTGGATTGCTGGGTTCATGAGATGAAAACGCCCCTCACAGCCTGTTCGCTGATTCTGGCCAACGGGGGAGAGCCGGCCAAGCTGCGGCGGGAGCTGCGTAGGGCGGACAATCTGACGGAGACCATCCTGACATATGCCAAGCTGGGAACCGCTGAAAAGGATACACAGATAAGCCGGACGGACCTGCGGACCGCCTGTGACCAGGCGGTCCGGGAGGAGATGGAACTGCTGATCGGAGCGGGAATCAGTGTGTCCATCGAGGGGAATTCGTCTGTCTATACCGACGGAAAGCTGCTGGTGTTCATCCTGAAGCAGCTTCTGATCAACTGTGCCAAATACTGTCCGGGTTGTCAGGTGATGATTGCTCTGGACGGGAGCGACCTGACCTTTGAGGACAACGGCGTGGGGATTCCGGCCCATGAACTGGCCAGAGTGACGGAGCGGGGATTTACCGGTGCGGCGGGACGAAGCCACGGCCAGAGCACCGGCATGGGGCTGTACATCGTCAGCCAGCTCTGCAAACGGCTGAACATCAATCTTGTAATTGAGTCGGAGGAACACTGCTTTACCCGGTTTTCAATGCAGTTCCCGTCAGGAAAACCACAGTTCCCATCCGAAATCTCACAAAACCGTTAGATTTCATGGGAACTGTGTTAGAACAAATGGAGACCTTTTGCGGTACAATGGCTGCGAAAGGGGAGATGAAATATGAATCCATTACTTGAAATTAAAAATGTAACCAAATACTACGGCAGCGGGGATGCGGTTTCCAGAGCACTGAACGGCGTCAGCTTTTCCATGGCGGGCGGAGAATTCACCGCCATCATGGGTGCCTCCGGCTCCGGCAAAAGCACCCTTCTGAACGTGATCGCAACCATCGATCAGCCAAGTGCCGGCAGCATTGTTCTGGAGGGAAGAGACATTGCGGACATGCGGGAGCAGGAACTGGCGGCCTTTCGCCGGGACCGGCTGGGCTTCATCTTTCAGGAGTACAACCTGCTGGATACCCTGACGGTGGGTGAGAATATCGTGCTGCCGCTGAATCTGCAGAAACGGCCGGCAGGAGAAACCGCAGAACGGCTTCGCAGGGCATCGGCCTCTCTGGAAATCACGGATCAGCTGGAGAAATTCCCGCGGCAGCTGTCGGGCGGGCAGCGACAGCGGGCGGCCTGCGCCCGCGCACTGATTACCGAGCCGGCCCTGGTGCTGGCCGATGAGCCAACCGGTGCATTGGACAGCGCCAACTCCAGGAGCCTGATGGAGACCTTCACTTTGATGAACCAGAAGCTGGGTTCCACCATTCTGATGGTGACCCACGACGCCGTGGTGGGATCGTATGCGTCCCGGATTCTGTTCCTGAAGGACGGCCGGATCTGGAACGAACTTTACCGGGGAAACCGGGACCGTCAGTCCATGTATCATGAGATTCTGAATACCATGGCGGTGCTGGGAGGTGAGGCAGATGTTCGCTAAACTGGCTTTTCGGAACATCCGGCGTCAGATCCGCAGTTATCTGATCTATTTCGTAACCATCGCCATGACCGTGGCGCTGATGTTTGCGGTCAACAACCTGAGCTACAGCGACCGGGTGCGGCAGCTGGCGGACATATCGGATGATATGGGGACCATGTTCACCATGGTGACCATCCTTGCCTGCCTGGTGACGGCGCTGGTGCTCAGCTATGCCACCGGCTTCATGCTGAAGCTGCGAAGAAAAGAATTCGGCATGTATCTGACCCTGGGCATGACCCGGCGAAACATTCAGACCCTGTTTGTCTGCGAGACCTGGATCCTCTCGGCGCTGGCGCTGCTTGTCGGCATGGGTGCCGGCCTGGTGCTGTATCAGCTGGCGGTGGCTCTGTTCACCTCCATTCTGGAGATTCCATTTAAGATATCTGCTTACTCCGCGAAGGGCATTCTCATTACGGTGGCGGTGAGCCTGGCTCTGTTTCTTCTGTCGTCACTGGCTTCCCTGCGGTATCTGAAAAAAGTCACGGTGACGGAGCTTCTGAAAGAAGAACCTGCCGAAAAAACCGAGAAACACCCGGTGCTCTGGTGCGGCCTGTCGCTGGTGGCCCTGGGAGGGCTGATTGCAAGTCTGACCATCACCTATCAGTCGCTGATGGCGGCCTTCCGGGCTGAGGAGAGTATGGGACTGATGGTCATGCTGGTGGTGGATCTGGTTATGGTGTTTCTGTCCCATTTCACCTTGTCCAGAACCCTGGCGGGACTGCTGCTGCGAAGCCGGAAGATGAAAAACCGGGGTACCAACACGGTGGTCCTGCGGGGACTTTCAGGGAAGATGACCATGAACTCCCTGCTGATCGGCGCTCTGGCTACTTTGCTGGTGTTTGCCATCGCCATGTCCAATGTGGCCCTGGGCGAAAAAATCCATTCCCGGTACAGTCTGGATCTGGACTGCCCGTATGATGTCCAGGCCATGTTCGACCTTTCGGAAGACCACGGGATCTCCATGGAAGAGGGGAAGAAGATCATTGAAACATACAGCCCCATCACGGAGGAATTCGGTTTCCGGCTCTATACCACCGGGGATACCACCATATGCAGCATCATTGAGGGATACGACGTAATGGAGTGGACCGACACTTTCATGCCGCTGAGCCAGTTCAATGCACTCCTGACCGGCTGCGGCCGTGAACCGATTACTCTGGAAAACCAGTACCTGGTGGTCGCATCCGCGCCGCAAATCTGCGATTCGGATTTTTCGAAAAAAAACATAGCTCTGGGCGGAGAGACATATACCTGGGCCGAAAGCAGTGCCGGCTACCCGGATTTTGTTCGGAAATGGTTCTATTTCGTCGTGCCGGACGAGGCGGTCCGGGGCATGACCGTGTCCGACCAATGTGCCGTCTACACCCTGGAAAACCACCGCCCTGACGCCCAGGCACTGGTGGACGACCTGATGTATTACCGGGAAACGGAAGACGGGCCGGAGGAGGCCAGCGACTACCGGATCCGGGAATATTACCGGCTGTACGCAAACGCCAATGCGGGCACCCTGATCATCGGCACACTGTACGTGGCCACCGTTTTCGTGTGCATGGCGCTGGCCATTTTATCCATCAAAATCCTTTCGACCCTGCCGGATGAACGGCGGCGGTTTGCGGTGCTCTACCGTCTGGGGGCGGATGAAACCATGCAGAAAAAAGCACTTTTGCAGCAGACGGGGGCCTTCTTCCTGATGCCGTTTGCCCTGCCGCTGCTTTTGACGGTGCCGTTTGGGGTGATTTTCGGAAAGGTCTATGAGATCTGGAATTTCACGGGGCTCAGCGGGCAGCATGCCATGTTCATCGCTCTGCTGATTTCCCTGACGGTGGCCGGAGTGTATGCCCTGTATTTCCTGATTACCTGGCGGATTGCCTGCGATCACGTGATCTGCCGCAGAGGGGAAGGTGAGCTAACCATAAAGTCCATTTTCATTTCTTATCAAACATCTGCAGGATCACACCAGCAATGATGATAAGAAGACCGACAACGGATGCCATTGTAATGGGCTCGCCTACCAGGAAATAAATCCAGATGAGAGAAACAAAAGGTGTAAGAAAGGCGAGGTTGGATATTTTTGCGGTATTTCCTGAAGCAATTGCGATGGACCATAAGGAGAAAGCAACTCCGTAAATCAGAACGCCTGTCCAGAGAATTCCCGGAATTTGAGCGGCATTCAGCACAGGAATACCTCCTGTAAAAAGAAGAACCGCCGCTGCAACAACCGTAGAGAAAAAGTAGTAGATCATCATAGCGACAAACTTATCGCATTGAATTTTTATGGTCATAACCGAGAAGAGACCGTAGCACATTGCTGCAAGACAACAGGAGAGAATCCCTGCCAGATCCACATTTCCAAGATCGCTTACATTTCCGCCAGTCGCAACAACCGCAACTCCTGCAAAAGAGAGAAGCATGGAAGCTGACTTAATTACAGTCAGCTTTTCTTTTAGAAGCAGACAGGAAAAAATTACGATGAATATCGGCCAGAGATAATTGATAATAAACGCCTGCTGCGCAAGCAGTCTGGTCATTCCAAAAAACAGAAGCTCATTATACAGAAAAATGCCCAGCATGCCGGCGATAAACATTGTCAGATAGTCCCGGGCACGAAGGCGCTTCATTACCCTCAGCCTTCCTGTCACAAGATTCAAAGCCAGAAGAAAACAGGCGGCAGCAAGGGAGCCGTAGAACACCAGGGCCAAAGTGGACAGCGATTCGAGCATGAGACTGCTGATTGCAGCTGTGGAACCCCATAAAATGATTGTGATAATTGAAAGAAGATAGGAACGATTCATTTCTAGTACCTCTATTTTGAATGATTGTATCAGAATAATCTTATAACAAAGAATGCGTTGTTTCAAATGCCAAATGACATTTTTTACAGTAGTCCAAACGCTTTTTTTGGACTACAAAAGTGAAAAGAAGCTGTCCGGCGAAAAGATTTTGCGGGGGAATCGCAGGTCCTTTCTCAAAGAATAACGGATTGTATGCATGAACATTTCTGTGCTATAATGCTTCTAACAGAAAGCATACAGAAAAGGAGTGCAGACAGACATGAAACTTCTCTTAAAAAATGCACAGGTCGTGAATGTATTTTCAGATAAACTTGAGGCTGTCAATGTTCTCATTGCCGATGAAAAAATTGCAGGTGTTGGACAATACAGCGATGAAGATGCGGATTCCGTCAGAGACCTTTCCGGCAAAATCCTCTGTCCCGGGTTCATCGACGGGCATATCCATATTGAAAGCACCATGCTGACACCCCCTGAGCTGGCCAGAGTCTGCCTGCCGTGCGGAACCACAGCCATCGTGGCTGACCCCCATGAAATTGCCAATGTATGCGGACTTTCGGGAATCGCATATATGCTGGAATCCAGTGAAAACCTGCCTCTTTCGGTATATATCATGCTTCCTTCCTGCGTGCCTTCGACGTCTTTTGACGAAACCGGGGCGGTGCTTGAGGCAGATGACCTTGCGGTTCTGTACGGCCATCCGAGAGTGCTGGGGCTGGGGGAGATGATGAATTATCCGGGCGTGATTGCCGGTCATCCTCAGGTGATGAAAAAGATTTCAGAGGCACACCGCCTTGGAAAGCTTGTGAATGGCCATGCACCTCTGCTCAGCGGCAGGGAGCTGG
>JAEDMR010000113.1 GCA_016302925.1 Bacillota bacterium | reverse complement strand
CTTCTCCTTCCTATCTTTTTCCGTTTTTCTGATTCTATCATGTTACCTGTCCAATAAAACGGACTTCCCCTTCCCATTCTTGAATTTTTGCCGAAAAAATGATATAGTCTCTGTATGAATACGAAGCATATCAAAGCGGGCGTGTGTGCGGGTATCCCTCTGCTTCTGGTTCTGTGGAATCCACTGGCTCTTGCCCCTTCCCAAAACCTGCTCTTCGAGATGATTCTCCTCGGCATCACATTATGGGCGACGGAGCTTGTGGACCGGACGCTGGTTTCGGTGGCGCTGCTTCTGGTTTTCACCGCCATTTCCGGTGTCAGTATGGAACGGATTTTCAGCTTCCCGCTGTCGGCCAATTTTCTTACCATCGTATCTTCCTTTCTGCTTTCTGCAGGGGTTGTGAATTCCGGTGTGGCGAAAAAGCTGGCGGATGATCTGCTGAACCGGTACTGTTCCAGTCTGGTGCACCTGGTCTTCGCAGCCTGCCTGCTGAATGGGCTCCTGGCTGCCGTGATCCCGCAGCCGGTGCCTCGGATCACGTTGCTGGGATCCATTTATTATGTCCTGCTGCAGAAGCAGGATCTGAAGGAAAACCAGCGGAAAGCCGTACTGCTCAGCGTCTTCGTGACAGCTACGGCGACCGCCATGATTTTGAAAAACGGAGATGTGGTTCTGAATGCTGCCGCACTGTCCATCGGCGGTACAGATCTGAGTCAGATGGAATGGCTGAAATACATGAGCCTGCCTTCCGTGCTGGCCAGCGTAGTTCTGACTTTCGTCTATGTGATCTATCAGAAAAAGAATCTGAATGCACCGATTATTATGACAGGAAAAAAGTCCGAACCGCTGACCAGGCAGGGAAAAATCACTGCAATACTCATGGCGATTATCGTCATGCTATGGGTAACAGAAATCGTCCACGGAATCTCTCAGGCATACATTTCACTGGCAGGCACCGCAGTCATGTTTCTGCTGGGCATTCTGAAGCTGCAGGATCTGAAATCGGTGAAAATCGGGCTTCTTCTATTTCTGACCGCCGAATTCGCCCTGGGCAACGTGCTGGCCGACAGCGGCATCGCAGCGTCCATCGCACAGATTTTGTTCAGAATCATGCCGACATCCGAAAGCGTTTACCTGCCCCTTTTCCTGCTGACCCTCAGCATTTATCTGCTCCACACTCTGTTTGGCGGAGCCATGGGGGCGCTGGCCGTTTCGCTGCCCATTGTCAATGCGCTGTGGGGCGATGTGCTGCCGGCGGAGGTCATTTCCATGGCGGCGCTGGTACTGGTAACATGTCACTACGTGTTCCCGTATAATCAGATGACGATTCTGGTGGGTTATGGGCAAAAGTATTATGAATTCAGAGATGTCATGCAGCTTGCCGTGATTCTGACGGTGCTGGTGGCTGCTATGCTGTTTGGTCTCTATCTGCCGTGGTGGAGGTTGACCGGATTTCTGTAAAGGAGGATTTCGATGAAACTGATTCTAAAAGAAAGGCTGATCAGCTGGTTTGACAGCTTTAATATCTACGATGAAGACGGGAATATTTATTTCAAAGTGAAGGGTAAGCTGGCCTGGGGTCACAAGCTGGTCATTTATGATGCAGCCGGCCGCGAGATCGGCATGGTCCGGGAAAAGATTGTGGATATTCTGCCGCAGTTCAACCTGTTCAAAGACGGTGAAAAGGTGGGAACTATCTCAAAGAAGCTGACGGTCATCCGGCCGAAATTCAAGATTGACTTCAACGGCTGGGACATCGACGGCAACTGGCTGGAATGGGACTACTCCATCCGGGATAAGAAAGGCCACCGGGTCGCCGCCATCTACAAGAAGCTGTTCCGCCTGACAGATACTTATGTCATCGACGTAGAGCACGAGGCAGACGCACTGGATGCCCTCATGGTAGTCCTGGCCATCGACGCGGAGAAATGCTCTGAAGAAAAGAAAGAAGAGAAAAAGGACGAGAAGAAGCGGAAGGCCGAGGCCAAGGCTGTGAAAATGGGGAAGTAGCGGGAAGTTCTACACTTTCAGTATTTTCCGGCAGTACATGGCGAACTTTTTTCAAAAAGTTCTACACGCTTCTCTTGTGTTACATGAATGTGGCGAACATTTTTCCATCTATTACGAGGATTTCGGCGTATTTCATAAGAATTCGGCTGAAAATTCCAAGTTTTGTTCGCCACATTCGCTGCTTTACACACCGATATTGCGAAAAAAACAGAAAAAGTTCGCCACACAGACCGAAAAAGTGGTCGATGTGGAGAATTCGCGCTGCTTCACCCCAACCGAATCTCCCCCGCTATCGTTGCTACAGGCATACACGTTCCCGGATATCCGCAAGCATTTCATCCAGAAGTGCTTCCTGGTATCCGGCCTTTTTTTCCTTTTGAATCTGTGCGGCCGTTGACCGAAGAAGCGGATTCTGCAGCCTGCTTAGCATGGAAAGACGTCGGTCGCTGATTTCCTCTTCTGACCTGGATTTTTCATAGTCTTCCGGCCCCATCCTCCACAGGTGCACCGCATCCGGATACCGTTTCCAGATTCGATCTGCGATGTCCATGCCTTCCGGGTCCAGATCCCCTGCATAGAAAATCGCCGGATTTTCCGCAGTAAGGAGATCCAGAAGCTGCCATGCTGCTTTCCTTGGCTGCCCCATGGTGCAGAGCAGCGCAGGCCGGCCGCCTTCCGGCAGCCGGCGGGACTGTTCACACAGATGGCTGAAAACCATCTCGTTTTCCACCACAAACACACAGCTTCCCGCCCCGTAAGCACGGGTGACGCCGTCCAGATTTTTCTGCATGAGAAGAAAAGGTTCTCCTGCCTGCAGGAAGCCTTCCAGCCCCGGATGCAGCGTTCCGTTCCGCTCCAGATGAAGCCCGGACACGGCAACCATGCTGGAGATCTCGTCCATCTGGATCCCGTATCGCAGATACAGTGCAAACAGTTCTTCCGCATTGGACGGAATATCCACACATGCGTCCCGGCACAGACCTGAAACCAGCAGCTGGCCAGCCGCAGTTCCTCGGTCGAAGCAATGTGGATCGCCGGAAACACGGGCAGCCAGAACCGCCAGCATAATGCTGCCGCCAGACGTCTCGCCGCCATCCGGCACCACCATCTCCAGTGCCATTCCAACCGTTCGAACCAGCCTCTCCGCATGGTTCGGGTTTCGTTTCCATTCCTTCAGAATGAGCTGGTACCCGTATTTCTTCTCCTGAGAGACCGTTTCAATCCAGTCCGCTGCCGTCCCGGCCGTCTCACACATCTCGTGTTCTCTGCGCAGGAAAAACTGCCGACAGTTCTCAAAAAACAGCCGGATTTGCTCCTCCCGTTCTGCCTTCCGGGCGGCATTGGTCTTCATCGGTTCACCGAAATACAGTTCCATCAGCTGCTGCAGATTCAGCTCCCCATACGCAGTCTCTTTCAGTGCCGCTTCAAACGACTGCACCGAAAAAGACAGCGTTCCTCCCGTCTGGTCTGCAAACGATTTTCCGAAAAATCCTTCCAGCGCACGCCGTTCTTCTTTCGATGCAGCTGTCAGCTTCACGATTCCCGCCGCACGTCCATAGGAGTTCCACTTTTTTCGGAGCTCTTGAAAACACCGGTCAAACCCGGGCGTCTTCCTGAAATATTCGTATGCATCCTTTCTGCTGTCAGGCATCCAGAACCCTTTCCTTTCCGTTCCATGTATAGTGAATTATTGTAACAATCTGTGAATTACCCGGCCGGTGCATTTCTGAAATCCGCAGAGCCGGCACAGATTCGTAGCAGCCCCAGAGAGACTGGGAATTCATGATATAGTCGAAATCCATCTGCCCCACCAGTTCAAACATGCTGCTGATGTTCTTATCATCAACACCGGCAAAGGCTTCGTCCATGGCCACAATCCGCGGATGATCCTCCTTTGACGCCTTCTGATACTGGGCATTCAGTGCCGCCAGAAGCGGAACATACATGGCCATGGCCTTCTCTCCGCCGCTGAACTTGTTGAAGACGCTGTCGGTCAGTGTCTTTTTCGGATTCTCGCCGCGAAAATAGGACATCTGGAATTCGAACCACTTCCGATAATCCAGTGCGTCCCGCACCAGATCCATATAGTTGACCGGCTCGTCCGCCTCCTCTGCACGAAGCTTCTCCTGGCGGATTTTGCTCCGGAAATGTGCTGCAACCCGTTCCATATCTGCCGCCGTTATCAGCTTCCGGTCTCGGAGAAGAAGTTTTTCCAGTTCGACGGTGTCCAGCTGCTCGTCATTTTCTGCCGCTTTTGCCTTCCAGTCCAGCGAAAAGCGGAGGCCCATGGAGGTTTCCATGTTTCTCATCAGTGACGACATATCGGCGACCCAGCGCCGGCTTTCGGCAATCCGGTCTGTCAGCTGCTGGCTCAGGGTTCTGGACAGGATATCCTCAAACAGCTCCCGGTCCTTCTGCTGGATCAGCAGTTCTGTCTCGGCAATCTGTTTTTTCAGGGTCTCGTGGAATTCTTCCATCCAGATTTTTTTCCCGTTCCAGACCGCAGTAAATACCTGCCGCTTACGCAGGGTTCCTGCCGGTGCAGCGCCCTTCTCTCCGTCAAACCAGTCCGTTAAAGCCGTGCCGTAGGCAATCAGGCTGCCGTTATACTTCTGGAACACGCCCATGAATGCAGCCGTAAGTTCCGATGCCTCCCTCTCTCTGTCGCTGTCCCTGAGTTTTTCCTGTGCTGCCCGGGCACAGTCTTCCAGCGTTCTGTTCTCCTGGTGTAAAACCAGCTTCAGGTCCAGTTCCTCCGCAAAATACGCACGCAGCACGTTTTCTCTTTCGACATACGCTTCCAGATGGTCTTCACTTTCTTTCTGCTCCCCGGCCAGGCGCATGAGATCGCTTGTCGCCACTGCCAGACTTTCCCGGAGCATTCCGATCCGGTCTTCCAGTTCCTGCTTTTCTTTTTTCAGGTTTGTGATTTTATTCGCTTTTTCCTGGTTTTCCGGCCGGTTCAGGAATTCGTCCAGTTCCTGAATCTGTACGTCCAGCTTTTTGATTTTTCTGATTTCTATGCTCTGCTGCAGGGAAATCTCATCGATGGTCTCTTCTTCCTGTTCCATCCGGCTTTCTTCGGCCTTCCCCTGCATGGCCAGGTTTTCCAGCTTCGAAAGGAGTTCAGACGTATTTCCCCACGCAGTGCTGTATTCTTCCAGCGCCTCCTCTGCCTCAAGGTAGCATTCGATGCTGCGGCTGTATGGCATGTTTCTGCAGACAGCCAGCACCCGCTGCAGGATCTCTGTCTTTCTGTTCTTCCATCTTGCCTCTTCCTCCTGGGCAACCTGAAGCTGCCTTTCCACCTGCTCCAGCTCCCAGACAGCATGACGAATCTGCTCCAGCGCATCGCAAAGCCCGATGAAATCCGGCAGGCTTTCGTATTCTTCCTGCAGCACATCCAGCTTCTGCATGATTTCTGCGGCAGCGGCGGTCAGTTCCAGCCGTCGTCCTTCCATTTCGTCGATTTCCTGCTGCAGCTTCGCTTCCATCTGTTTCCGCTTCCGGGCACGGGCCAGGACGCCGATGAAGCCCTCCGCATCTTCCTCGCTGGATACACCGCACAGCACGCCGTTTCGGAATACGCCGCTCTCATCCAGATATAAGTATTCCTCGGTTTCAGGCGCGGCACCACCGGCCGCACCCATCATGGTTCGAATATGGCACAGGATCCGCTCCGTCTCCTGCTTCAGCATCTCCGGCAGAGATGGACTGACGGTCAGTCCGTCAAACGGCTTACCGCCTTTGCCCCGGACCCGCAGAAAGACATCCTGCACATCAGAGAACTCCGTCTGGATTCGCATCCAGTCTCTCTCGGAAACCACCAGTGCATCCAGCACCCCGGCATCCGAAAGCTGCGCTTCCAGCAGATTTTGCGCCGTTTCCGGCAAACCTTCCGCAAACTCCACCGCCTCGAAAAACGCCGCAAACGGAATGCCCGCGTCGCGAAGCCGGCCGCGAACCGCCTCCGTCCGGTCTTTTCGCAGTGGCTGAATGTCCTTTTTTGTCAGAAGCTCCTGCAGCTGGTTCTTCTTGTCTGCCAGTTCCCTCTGCAGCAGAAGATTCTGATGCTCCAGCTCCAGCTGTTCTTCTTTCAGACCGGTTCGAATGCGATCCCGGATTTTTTCCACAACGGCTCGGATCTCCTGGCCGTCTGCATCCCCTTCGAAGGCCGTAATCTTATGTTCAATCTGCAGCATCACATCGCTGTCCAGCTGCAGCACTTCAAACTGTCTGTTTCGCTGGTAATATGCCTCAATCAGCTGCTCCCTGCACTGGTCTGCCGACTGCGCTGCCGCTTCCACACCGGAGTCCGCCAGGCTTTTTTCCCGCTGCTTCTGCTGCAGATATTCTGCTGCCGCATCATATTTTTCGTTGCAGTCGTTCTGCTCCCGGAGGACGCGGATCCCTTCGCTGACGGCAGACTTTCTTTCTTTCAGGGCAGAGCGGATTA
>JAEDMR010000004.1 GCA_016302925.1 Bacillota bacterium | reverse complement strand
CCTCGGCTGGCAAGACCCCGTCCTGTCATCATCCCGCCTTCCGGCAGTTCTGATGCGTCCGCCGGTTCCGACATTCCGAGATGCTCCGGTTCCACCAGAGGTACAGCCACATCCCCAAGACGCACTTTTGCTGCTGCCTCTTCTTTCGAAGTGCATCCTATATCAATCAGAAGTCTGGAAAGCTCCGGTGTCTTTTTCTGCTCTTCCGGCGTCTGCATATGTTCCGCCTTCATGCCGGCAGCCCCGTACACTATGCCCCGCCGGTCATGTATTTCCAGTTGCTTGCCGATGAGGGCCCGGGCATTCATCCTGCCGCCTGCCAGCTGCACCATACCGTCATCGGTGATATTCGCCACCAGAAACCCCGGTTCATCCATGTGAGCCATCAGCATCAGCGGTTTTTCCAAGTGCACGGTACCCCGGCGGTAAACCAGCAGATTTCCCATTTTATCTGTTTTCATCTCGTCAGCGAAAGGCCGAGCCTGCTCCATCAGATACTGACGCACCGGCTGCTCGAATCCACCGATTGCCGCAAGGCTGCAAAGTTCAAACAGTTTTTTCTTCACCGCAGCTCACCTCCTTCCGCTTCTTTCATCCAGCTGCCGAAGCCCAGGATCAGCTGAGCAATGGCCTGCCCCGTATATTCCGCATCCCGCAGGGAAAGCTGTTCTACCGGCGTGTGCATGTACCGCAGCGGCAAGGACAGCAGCATGGTCGGAATCCCGGTTCCCGACTCATAGTAACAGTCCGCGTCTGTCCAACTTTCTCCGATGTTCGGGTCTATGGAGTATGGAATGCCCGCATCTTCACAGGCGTCCATCAGTCTTTCCGCCCAGTCCGTCCGCCCCATGGCTCCCACGGCTATGGCAGGTCCGCTGCCCACCGGATGCACGCCGTCCAGAGGATCCACATCATAGGTCGCCGCGTGGCAGACGTCGATGGCTGCCGCCAGGTCCGGCTGCAGATCATACCCCAGGCCGGTTACGCCCTTTCCCCGCATCTCCTCACAGCTGGCTCCCACTACAATCAAGTCACAGTCCGGCGTTTTTCCCTGCCGTTTCAGCAGTTCCAAAGCATACAGAATGCAGGTAAAGCAGGCCCTGTCATCCAGTGCCGGTCCGGACAGGCAGTCTTCCGAAAGCATCCGCGCCGGCATGTGGAAATAGACCGGGGATCCGGTTCCGATGCAGGTTTCTGCCTGTTCCTTTGTCATGCCCGCATCAAGGAACAGATCTTCCACTGTGGCTGCATTCTTTTCTTCATCCCAGGCATCCGGCAGGCATCCAATGACACCTCGATACAGTTTGCCGTCGGTTCCTGCGATGGTCACCCGGCCGCCGGGCAGCACCCGGGGATCCACTCCGCCGCTCTTTTCCACCAGAAGAAATCCTTCTTCTGTTACTTTGCTAACCATCAGTCCCACCTGGTCGAGATGGGCATCCAGCAGCAGGACCGGCGCGTCTTTCCTGCCGCAGGACCGTCTGCCGATGAGGTTTCCGAGCCGGTCCACCTCCACCGTGTCCATATATGGCTGCAGCAGCTCTGCTGCCGCACGGGCTGTACCGGTCTCCCAGCCGGAAATCCCGCAGAGGCCTGAAAGGTGCATTGTTTCTTTCGTATATTTTTCTTTCATTGAACTACCCTCCCGTCACATACCTACACTTTACCATGTTTCCGAAAAAAAAGAAATACTATCACGTTTATTTATTGTATTTGGCATGCAGAAAAGGGGGGTATCAACCTAAAAAATGAAACCACCCCGAGAGGTTGCTTTACAGGCGTTCAGAAAGCGAGGGCGAATGTGGCCCTGGCCTCGAAAAAAAGCTGTCGCCCTAACGGTTATTTCCCGTTAATGCGACAGCTCCTTTTCATTGTCATATTTTTCTGTTTTACTGCTCCAGATCTTTTTTCATGCAGCAGTTCTTGTATTTCTTTCCGGAGCCGCAAGGGCAAGGGTCGTTTCTTCCCACTTTCGGTGCCTGACGGCGTACGGTTTCCTGCTTGTGCGGTTCTTCCGGCTTCGGTGCCGCACCCGGCATCTGACCGCCATATCCTCCTGTACCATGACCGCCGTCCGGCATGCCGGAATTCCCAGAGGCTGCACGTTTTGCAAGGGAAGCTGCATCGCCATGGAAGTCATCCTTTCTGCCTTCCCCTCTGCCGATGACAGACCGGCGTTCGGTGCGGGTATTTACAGTGACGTTATAGCAGTATCTCACGGTATCCTGCTGGATATCGCCGATCATTTCCTCAAACATGTCGAAACCTTCTTTGGAGTAGGCTGCTGCCGGATCCATCTGTCCCAGTGCACGCAGGCCGATGCCGTCCTTCAGATCATCCATGGCCTGAATGTGATCCATCCAGCGGTTGTCCACCACCCGCAGCAGAATCATGCGCTCCACTTCACGCATCCGCTCTGCGCCGATCTCTGCTTCCTTCTGGTCATAGAGCCGGCGAAATGCGGACTTGACATCTTCCATCAGCTTGTCTTCTGTCAGATCTTGAATCTCATCCTCTGTATAGGACAGGCCCGGGAAGGTTTCCGTAATTCGCTTCAGATTTTCAGACAGGCCGGAAAGATTCCATTCTTCGGCGAACTTGCTTTCTACCGTCACCGGCTTGATCAGGCTTTCCACCAGTGTTTCCATCATGCCCATGATGTTCTCCTTCAGGTCTTCGCCGAAGAGCACCTTGCGCCGCTCGTCATAGATGACTTCACGCTGCTTGTTCATGACGTTGTCGTACTGAAGCACGTATTTACGGATTTCAAAGTTGCGGCCTTCCACTTTTTTCTGCGCGTTTTCAATGGTCTTGGACAGCATGCCGGCAGCGATCGCCTCATCCTGCATGCCGAACTTATCCATAACGCCCTGGATCCGGTCTCCGCCAAAGAGACGCATCAGGTCATCTTCCAGTGAAATGAAGAACTGAGTTTCACCCGGGTCTCCCTGTCGTCCGGAACGGCCGCGAAGCTGATTATCGATACGGCGGGATTCATGGCGCTCGGTACCGATGATGCACAGACCGCCCAGTTCCACAACCTTTTGCTGCTCATCAGCACGTTCTGCCTTATATTTTTCCAGCAGCTGATGGAAGGTTTCTCTTGCCTGGTTCAGTTCCGGATCGTCACTGGATACGAAGCTGGTGGCGAAAGAAATCTGCTCTTCTGTGAAGCCGTTCTCCGCCATCTCTTTTTTCGCTTCGAATTCCGGGTTGCCGCCCAGGATGATATCGGTACCACGACCTGCCATGTTGGTGGCGATGGTCACAGCACCCAGCCGTCCGGCTTCTGCCACGATGGCGGCTTCCTTGTCATGCTGCTTGGCGTTCAGCACATTATGCTTCACACCCCGCTTTTTCAGCAGCAGACTGATGCGTTCGGAATTTTCGATGGAAATGGTGCCCACCAGTACCGGCTGTCCCGTCTGATGTGCCTCCACGATCCGGTCTGCGATGGCCTTGAACTTGGCCTGCTCATTGCCGAAAATGGCATCATCGTGGTCCACTCTGGCAATCGGCTTATTGGTCGGGATCACCACAACGTCCATGTTGTAGATATCCCGGAATTCTTCTTCTTCGGTCTTGGCCGTACCGGTCATACCCGCCAGCTTGTTATACATTCTGAAGTAGTTCTGCAGGGTAATGGTGGCCAGCGTCTTGGACTCGGAGCGGACGAACACACCTTCCTTTGCTTCAATCGCCTGATGGAGTCCGCCGTTATAGCGGCGTCCGAACATGAGACGGCCTGTAAATTCATCGACGATGATGATTTCCCCGTCTTTCACGATGTAGTCCACATCCCGCTTCATGATATTTCTGGCCTTCAGGGCTTCCAGAACGTGGTGGTTGATTTCCATGTTTTCCGGGTCGCCGAAGTTATCGATGCCGAAGAACTTCTCTGCTTTTTCAATGCCTTCTTCCGTCAGACTGACTCTCTTTTCCTTCTCTTCGATGGTGAAGTCCTCTTCATTGCGCAATCCCTTTACAAACCGGTCTGCCGTCTGGTACAGGTCCGTGGACTTGTCCCCTCTGCCGGAAATAATCAGCGGTGTTCTGGCTTCATCGATGAGGATGGAGTCCACTTCATCGATGATGGCGAAGTTCAGTTCCCGCTGGGTCAGCTGTTCCTTATAGGTGACCATGTTATCCCGCAGGTAGTCGAAACCGAATTCGTTATTGGTTCCGTATGTGATGTCCGCCTGATAGGCTTCCTTTCTGGTCTTTTCGGAAATCCCGTGAATCACACATCCCACCGTCAGACCTAGGAAGGAATAGATCTTTCCCATCCACTCGGCATCTCGCTTCGCCAGATAGTCGTTGACGGTGATGACATGAACACCCTTACCTTCCAGCGCATTCAGATAGGTCGGCAGCGTTGCCACCAGGGTCTTACCTTCACCGGTCTTCATCTCGGCAATCCGGCCCTGATGCAGGGCGATGCCGCCGATAACCTGTACTTTGAACGGCTTCATTCCCACGCTTCTCCATGCAGCCTCCCGGCACACAGCGAAGGCTTCCACCAGCAGATCATCCAGGGTTTCCCCCTCTGCCAGCCGCTTTTTGAATTCCGCTGTTTTTCCTTTTAACTCCTCATCACTGAGACCGCCCATCTGTCCGTCCAGTGCCATGACCTTATCGGCAATGGCAGACAGCTTCTTTACTTCTCTTGCATTCAGATCCCCCAGGATCTTTTCCATGAGTCCCATCGCATTTACCCCTTTCTATTCCTCTTTTTCCAGTTCCGTCACCGTCATGTTGATTTCCAGCGCCTTACGGTCATCTGCTTTGGTGACTGTCACATCAAATTTCTTGAAATCTGCTTCGTATACGAAGTGGTCTCCCACGGACGGCAGCTTGTCAATCTGCAGCACCACCCATCCGTTGACGGTATTGGCATCAATATCCTCATCCACATCGAAGTAGTCAAACATTTTATCCACATTGGTGCCGCAAAGTACCCGGTAGGTACCGTCCTGCTGCTGCACGATATCCTGCAGCTGCTCCGCATCGTGCTCATCGTAAATCTCGCCCACCAGTTCCTCGATGATATCCTCCATGGTCACCAGGCCCGACGTGCCGCCATATTCATCCACGATGATGGCAATGTGGGTCTTAGCCGTCTGCAGCCGCTTCAGCAGCTGAGAAATCTTCATGGAACCTGCCACGAAAATAACCGGCTTCACGTATTCGGACACATCCGCATCCGTGCCTTTAATATAGTTATGGAAATCTTTCTGATTCAGGACGCCCATGATATTGTCCAGATCGTCCTCATAGACCGGCAGCCGGCTATATCCTGTCTCCAGAAACAGTCTGGCAATTTCTTCTTTATCCTCATCAATTTCAATGGCATCGATATCCACCCGGGGTGTCAGCACATCCCACGCTTCCAGCTCGTTGAACTCGATGGCATTCTGGATCAGTTCGCTCTGACCCTCATCAATCCCGCCTTCCGTTTCCGCTTCTTCCACGATGGTCAGCAGCTCGTCTTCTGTAATGGGACGAGCCCCGTCCACATGAAAGATCCGCGCCAGCAGCTTTTTCCACTGGGTGAAGATCCAGTTGACCGGTGTCAGAGTCACGATAAAGACCTTCAGCAGCGGCGCCGCAAACATGGCAAAGCTTTCCGCTTTTTCCTTGGCGATGCTCTTCGGTGAAATTTCGCCGAATACCAGAACCACTACGGTAATCACGATGGTAGCGATGGTGGCGCCGTACAACGGATACAGCTTCATGAAGAACACCGTTGCAATGGAAGACATGGCAATGTTCACGATATTGTTTCCTACCAGAATGGTAGAGAGCAGTGCGTCGTAATTTTCCGACATATCCAGAACCTGCTTTGCTTTTTTATCGCCGTCTCCGGCAAGGTTCTTGAGCCGGATGCGGTTGGCTGAAGTAAAGGCAGTTTCCGTTGCCGAAAAATAGGCAGAGAAAACCACCAGCAAAACGATTGCAATAATATATTGCATATATCTGATCCCTCCAAAATAACTGAAATACAAGTAAACAACATTCTTAGCCGCTGGATTATTGTAACATATTCTTCCGTATAAATCAAAGTATCTGCTTTTTTTTCACCATTTCTTTTCAAAATATTTATACCCGGGACACTTTCTTCGGCTGATTTCGTCATTTTTCACAGGATTTCGATCCAATTCCATCCCCTGCGCCAATGTCACCCTATTATTCGATATGGGTTGACAATTTGTTTTTCATCCGTTATAATAGTCTGCGTCACGACAAAGTTCTGCGCAGACGGATTTTGCGCAGAGAAAAAGATAAAAGAGAAGAGGTGCACTTTATGTCGACGAAACTCACCCTGCTGGAGGTTCTCAACGAGAATACCAACACCTATCTGTCCGGACAGCAGCTGGCCGACCGGCTGGGACTTTCCCGGAATGCAGTCTGGAAAGCCATGAAAAAGCTGCAGGAGCAGGGATATATAATAGAATCCAAGGCCGGTACCGGCTATCGCCTGCGGGAGCAGACAGATATCGTCACCGCAGACTACCTGAAGGAGCACGTGACGCGGCCCTGCCGGTATCAGCTGTTTGATGTGACGGATTCCACCAACCGGGTGGCAAGAGAGCTGGATGTCTCCGACTGCAGAGAGCAGCCGTATATTATTGTTGCCAATGAGCAGACAAAGGGACGGGGCAGACTGGGGAGAAATTTCTATTCTCCGCCGGGAACCGGCCTGTACATGACCATCGCCTTCTGCCCGGATTTCGGGCTGGATAAGGCAATGCTGGTGACCACCATCGCCGCTGTGGCTGTCTGCCGGGCCATCGAGCAGGTGACCGGTCTCTATCCGAAGATCAAATGGGTCAACGACATCTACCTGAACGGAAAAAAGGTCAGCGGTATGATGACAGAAGCCCAGAGCAACTTCGAAACAGGCAATATCGATAAAATTATTCTTGGAATCGGCGTCAACTGCTTCCCGGGGTCATTTCCGGAGGAACTTTCGGATATCGCCACATATCTGCAGAATCCGCCGAAACCGTTCAGCAGAGGTCAGCTTGCCGCTGCCATCATCAATCAGTTCTTCGACGCCATCCAGCAGAAGGACACCGGCACGCTGATCCGGGAATATAAAGCGAAATCTTTTATTTTAGGTGAGCGAATCACCATCTATAACACCATCTCCGGCCAGTCACCGGACCGGAATACGAAAGGCATCAAAGCCAGAGCCATCGATATCGACGAGAACGGCGGTCTGGTGGTGGAATACCTGGAGGGCAGGAGAATGCGGGAGATGGAAACACTGACAACTGGGGAGGTATCAATCAGACCATGGTAAATGAAAAAAACGCTGCAGCAAATCATGCAAATAAAACGAAATTTCTGATCCTGGCAGGGATGTTCGCTGCGGTCACCGCAGTCTGCTCCTGGATCAACATTCCGCTGCCTTTCACGCCGGTGCCAATCAACCTGGCGCTGCTGGCAGTCTATCTGGCAGGGGGTCTGCTGGGTGTGAAGTACGGTTTTTTCAGCGAACTGATCTATATCCTGCTGGGTGCCATCGGCGTGCCGGTATTCGCAGGTTTTTCCGGCGGCTTCGGCATCATCACCGGTGCCACCGGCGGCTTTATCATCGGTTATCTTTTCGCTGCGGTTCTGGTGGGGCTGCTTTCATCCGGCACGGATGCCGTGCCGGCGAAAAAAGCTATAGTCCGCCTTGCTCTGGCCTGTCTGACCGGTATGGTCTGCTGCTACGCCTTCGGCCTGGCCTGGTTCATGTTCCTCACCGGCACCGATCTTATGGGCAGCCTGGTGGCCTGCGTCTTCCCGTTCCTTCCGGGAGATGCTGTGAAGATCGTGCTGGCTGTCATCCTGATCCGCCGCCTGAAGCCGGTCGTGAACCGGCAGCAGTAAACGGCCTGTTCTGCAATGAAAAAGGGGTCTCCTACCGGATGGCCCCTTCTTCGATATATCCATATTGTTCCATGCACTGAATCACCTGCTGCCTGCGCTGCTCTGCCAGATCCGGATTCACATCCGGCGAGTAAACCGACGGTGCATTGGGAATTCCCGCGAGCAGCGTCGCCTCGTAGTCATTCATTTCTGCCGGCACCTTGCCGAAATAGCCCATGGATGCATCATATACATTATAATATCCCGATCCGAAATAGATGGAGTTGAGATAAAACTCCAGGATCTCTTTCTTCGTATAGTGTTCTTCTATGTTGAAGGCCATCAGCAGCTCCGCCACCTTCCGGTCGAACTTCTTATCCAGATCAAAATACCAGATCTTCGCCAGCTGCTGCGTAATGGTACTTCCACCTTCCACCAGATCCTTTTCCTGGAAGTTCCGGATCAATGCACGCCCGGTAGACCGCAGGTTAAATCCATGATGCCCATAAAAGCTTCGGTCCTCCACCGCTAAAACCGCATCCAGATAAATCTCCGGCAGCTGATCCAGCGTGGTGAAATTCTCCTGAGCAGTTGTCTGTGCCACTTTTTCTTCCAGCGGGCAGGCTGCAAGCGCATCCTCATACATCTGCCAGCCGCTGTAAAATGTCAGTCCTACCCAGGTCAGAATGACTAGAAAGGCCAGCATAAACATTTTTTTCAGTAAACCCATTTTAAATCCCCTTTTCGAAAAAAACTCCAGTCACCAAACCGGTGGCCGGAGCTTCTCGTTTCCTGATTCCGTATATTATTTTATCGAACCGTCCGGATTGAAAACCGGCAGTTTCTCCAAGAAGATGATGTCATCCCGGTCAGCCGCCTCACCTTCTGCCAGCACTGCCATACGACCCACAATGTTTCCGCCAACCTGGTTTACCAGCGTCTCAATGGATTTCAGTGATTCCCCCGTGCTGATCACGTCGTCCACAATGAGCACTCTGCGACCGCGCATCAGATCTGCCTCATGCTGACCGATACACAGCGTCTGAATATGATCGGTGGTAATGGAATCCACATCCGTGGAAATGATGTTCGTCATGTACAGCTTCGGTCCTTTTCTGGCTACGATGTAGTCGTTGACGCCGGCCTGCCGCGCCATCTCATGCACCAGAGGAATACCCTTGGATTCCGCTGTGATCATGATATCGAATTCCGGCGCTTTTTTCAGCAGTTCCCGGGCCGATGCCACGGTAATCTCCACGTCGCCAAACATGATGAAGGCGCCGATGTATAAGTCATCTGTTACTTTACAGAGGGGCAGCTGTCTCTTCAGCCCCGCGATGGTCATTTCGTGAAACATACTTCGATCCTTTCTGCGTTCTTTTTCGCTTTCCAAAATCTGTTCGCCCGGTCTTATCTCCTCTGCCGGCGAATTGGTATGCCGGGTTTCTTCTCCCCGTACCTTATTATTATACTCTTTCAAGCTTCCGGTTTCAAGGGGAATCTCAGATACAAAAAGGCCCATCACGCAGTCAGTTCTTTTGTGATGGGCCCTTTTATTTTATGCACCGGTCAGAAAACCGGATTACTTACATGGTAATGAAGATGAACTTCAGGCAGAACAGCAGTCCGATCACTGCAACCATGATGTCCTTCTTTTCAAACTTACCGGTGAAAATGGCAATCAGCGTGTATGCGATGGAACCGATACCGATACCATTGGCGATGGAATAGGTCAGCGGCATCATGATCAGGGTCAGGAAGGCAGGAACTGCGGAAGCGATATCTTCCATGTCAACCTTCTTGAAGTTGCCCAGCATCAGCACGCCCACATAAATCAGAGCCGGAGCCGTTGCACAGGCCGGAACGATACTGGCCAGCGGGCTGAGGAATAAGCTGATGAAGAAGCAGATTGCCACAACCAGAGACGTCAGACCGGTTCTGCCGCCTGCTGCTACACCGGCAGCGGATTCTACGAAGGTCGTGCAGGTGGAAGTACCCAGAACAGCACCGGATACCGTTGCGATGGAGTCGCAGGCCATGCACTTGTCCAGATTCTGCGGATCGCCCTTTTCATCCAGCAGGTCTGCCTGAGAAGCAGTACCATACAGCGTACCGATGGTATCAAACATATCTACCAGGCAGAAGGTGATGATATACATGATGGCACTGAATACGCCGCCTACGAATTCCGGGCTGAATGCATGTGCCCAGGAGCTTCCCTTGAACACACCTACCACACCGACTGCAGCGAAATCCTTGAAAGACTGTCCGATCTGGGTCACGTCGAAGGATGGCACTGTGCCGGAACAGATATAGTATAAAACAGTAGTAATGATAATTCCGATGATCACAGCGCCGGATACTTTTCTCTTTGCCAGAATTCCGATGATCACGAATCCCAGCAGCGCCAGCAGAGCCGGAAGAACGGTGGCAATTCCGCCTTCACCATTGATGGCACCATGAATATCCACGAACTGGGTCAATGTATATGGATTGTCCTGAATGATACCTACATTCTGGAATCCGATAAATGCGATGAACAGGCCGATACCGGCTGGAATGGCTTTTTTCAGGCATTCCGGCATGGCTTTGGCGATGTACTGGCGTGCACCGGTCAGAGATAATACCAGGAAGATAATACCGGAAATCAGGATAATCACCAGACCAGCCTGATATCCCTGCACGGCATCTCCGCCGGAGATTACCTGCGGCAGAATGAAGCTGACGAAGAAGAAGGAGTTCAGTCCCATTCCGCAAGCCTGTGCAAACGGCATTTTCGCATACAGTGCCATGAGCAGGGTACCGATGGTAGCCGCCAGAATAGAAGCGACATAAACTGCATTCCAGATTTCTCCCAAACCTTCTGTAAAGCCCGTTACCTGATTCGGATTGACAAAAATGATGTAGGCCATGGCAAAGAAGGTGGTCAGACCGGCAATAATCTCAGTTTTCACCGTAGTGCCGTGCTCTTTGATTTTGAAAAAGTTTTCCATTTCAATGCGTCCCTTTCTTTTGTTTCAACAATTGCGTTAAGAAACCGTAAAAATAAAAATACATAAAGACTATATCACTTTTTCACATCCAGTTCAACAGAATTTCATGTTTTTACTGCATTAAAATGCGAAAGGCGAATGACAAATCCAAAGTGTTTTCGGTTTTCATTCTTCCACTTGAAATTTACATCGGAAAGGCGTATGATAAGAGCAGAATGTTCTATAACAATTCAGCGAACAATTTTATATCGGGAGGATCCTTATGCATCATCATTCTTCAGAATATATTACCAATCCCAACCATCTGTACAGCATCTTCTTCGCACCGCGAGGCAACGCACGCATGCTGCGGCTGGGTATGGATATCGCGCAGCAGTACCTGAGCCCTTTCGACCTGCTCATCGGCATCATCGGTGAAGCAGGCTCCGGCAAGAGCATGCTGGTAAAGGGTATGTTTCCGGGACTGGAACTGTGCAATGACGACAGCGGCGTCAATGTGCGTCCTCTGCCCCTTCTCAGCGTCGACGAGGATGAGGGTTTCTACGCACCCCACACCTATCATGTGGATATGCGGTTTGAATCTGCCTTCACCCAGATGCATGTGCTGGCAGAAGCGGTCCAGACTGCCATCAAAAAAGGCCGCCGCGTCATCGTGGAACACTTCGAAATGCTCTATCCGTTCCTGAACGTCAATGCCCAGCTGCTGATTGGCGTCGGAGAGGAAGTCATTATCACCCGTCCTACCATGTTCGGCCCTCTGCCGGAGGACATCGCAACCATCGTACATCGTTCCATCACCTATCGGAAGATGGCACACACCGCAGAAGATCTGGTGGAATACTGCCTGCCGAAAGAACTGCTGGAGCAATGCGGTCACAGTGATGTAAAACATGGTTTCTGTCTGGAATTTGACGAAAAACCGAACTTCGACATCAAAGCGCTGGAAGAGGAAGTTCTGCAGCTGATCAAACAGGATATCCCGGTTTCCTACTATGACGAAGATCACGTTTCCATCGGCACTTCCATCCATCGGTGTACCGGGCCGCGAATTCATGTCCGTTCCACCGGAGAAATTGAGAATTTCCGGCTGCTGAAGGAAGTATTCCACGATCCGATGAAAGAAAAATACATCATCATCGGCCTGGTAGGCCCGAGCTGGGATCGTGGCAGCAGAGACCTGAACAGAATCGAATTTTAAATTGGAGGCAATATAGCAATGAGAGAAATCAAAGCAACAGACATTACGAAAACAATACGTGACCTCTGCATCGAGGCCAACTGCCATCTGCCGGCTGACGTGAAGGAAGCCATCGAGCACTGTCACGGCTGCGAGCCGTTTCCAATCGCCCAGACCATTCTGGACAAAATCGAAGAGAATTACCAGATTGCCGATGCGGACAATGTTCCCATCTGTCAGGATACCGGTCTGGCCTGCGTCTTTCTGGAAATCGGGCAGGACGTTCACATTGACGGCGATCTGAAGGCTGCCGTCAACGAAGGCGTGCGCCAGGGCTATACCGAGGGTTACTTAAGAAAATCCTGCGTGAAGGATCCAATTGACCGGGTCAATACCGGGGACAATACCCCGGCTGTTCTCTACATCGATCTGGTGCCGGGGGATCAGGTGAAGGTCACCGTGGCACCGAAGGGCTTCGGCAGTGAAAACATGAGCCAAATCAAGATGCTGAAGCCTTCTGACGGACTTCAGGGTGTCAAGGACTTCATCGTGAAGGTCGTGGAAGATGCCGGTCCAAACCCGTGTCCGCCAATCGTGGTGGGCGTCGGTATCGGTGGAACCTTCGACAAGGCTGCTTATCTGGCCAAGAAGGCACTGATGCGTCCGCTGACCGAAAGAAATGCCGATCCGTTCTATGCCGATCTGGAAAAGGAAATGCTGGAAAAAATCAATGCGCTGGGCATCGGACCACAGGGCTTCGGCGGTCAGACTACGGCACTGGGCGTAAACATCGAGACCCTGCCGACCCACATCGCAGGCCTGCCTTGCGCCGTAAACATCAACTGTCATGTAACCCGCCACAAATCCGCGGTATTATAAGGAGGTATCACCCATGGAAAAAAGAATCACAACACCTCTCACACTGGAAAAGACCAGAGATCTGCACTGCGGAGATAATGTATTGATCAGCGGCGTCATCTATACCGGCCGCGATGCGGCTCACAAGCGTCTGGTCGAACTGCTGCAGCAGGGAAAAGAGCTGCCCCTGGATGTGAAAGACGCTATCATCTACTACGTAGGGCCTGCTCCTGCCCAGCCGGGCAAGGTCATCGGCTCTGCCGGCCCGACCACCAGCTACCGGATGGACGCCTATGCACCGGCACTGCTGGACATCGGTCTCAAGGGCATGATCGGCAAGGGCAAACGTTCCCCGGAGGTTATCGAATCCATGAAAAAGAATGGCGCAGTATACTTCGGTGCCATCGGCGGTGCCGGTGCACTGCTGGCCAAATGCATCAAAAAAGCCGAAGTCATCGCCTATGAGGACCTGGGGGCGGAAGCCATCCGCCGTCTGGAAGTGGAAGACCTTCCTGCCGTGGTCATCATCGACAGTGAAGGAAATAATCTTTATGAACAGGGCCGGGCAGACTACCTGAAGTCCGCAGAGAAATAACGGAGATTGCTTATGAACGACAACGCCGAAACCCGCAAGGACGCCCCGATCTATAAACAGCTGGCCGATGAGATTTTGCGCAGCATCAAAACGGGGAAGCTTCCTGCCGGCTCCAGACTGCCGACAGTCCGGGAACTGGCCGAGGAGAAGAATCTGTCCCAAGGCACCATCAAACATGCCTACGATTATCTGGAAAGTCTGGGCATCATCGAGATGACCCAGGGCAAGGGAACTTTCGTCCGGGCACAGGAGGAAGCGGATTCTGCCAGCCGGAAGGATCGGGCCATGACCGCCATCGATGGCCTGTTCCGGGAGTTGGAGACCCTGGGCTTCACGCCGCGGGAAATGGAAATCTACATCAATCTGAAGCTGCGTGGACTGGAAGAAAAATATGATGTGGTCAAGGTGGCAGTCATCGACTGCAACCCTGAAACACTGCAGCTTATTGAAAATCAGCTTTCCCAGATCGGGTATGCCCAGATCGCCATCTTCTCCCTGAGCCAGCTTTACGAGATCGCAGACAAGCTGAACACCGACTACGACCTGGTGCTGACCACCTCAACCCACTATGGGCAGGTGGAGCAGGTGATCCGGAATCCACAGGCCTTCGGCATGCTTGCCCTCATGCCATCCACACGGACGGTCATTTCCCTGGCCAAGCTGCCGGACCGTTCTAAAGTCGGCATCGTCTGTGCCAGCGACGCCTTCGCTGGCGTCATCCGAAAAAACTGTGCAGGTATGGGTGTCTGGAGCGACTCTCTGCCGGTGCATTTCTTCGGAAGCGGCACGGACCGCCTAGCAGCATTTCTGGAAGGGAAAAACACCATCATCCTGCCGGAGCAGTACGAGCCTTTCGCAGGGTCGGACGAGAAGATTTTGCTCAGAAATTTCGAGGAAAAGGGCGGCAGCCTGATCACCTACGACTATAAGATCGACCGGGGCTCCTTCCTCTACGCGGAGGACCTGATCAAAAAAATAATGAATAAAAAACGGAGTGTCTGACGACACTCCGTTTCTGTTTTTGGGTCAATTACGATTTACCAATTCTCAGCTCGTACGCTGCATACTCCTAGGCGATCTGATCTGACCCATGACCGTTGCCAGCCTCCGCCATCTTTTTCTCCAGCCAGACATGCAGATCGCCATACACCATCTCATAGTCGGTTTCATTGAGGATCTCATGGCGGTCTTCATCATAGAGCACCATCTCCACGTCCTTCACACCGGCCGTCAGTAAACCGTCGTATACGGCTCGCACGCCCTTGCCGAAGGCTCCCACCGGATCATCCGCACCGGAGACCACCAGCAGCGGCAGACCTTTTGGAATTTTCGCGATATTATCCGGATTCTGGACGAACTGGATGCCGCGGAACATCTGATAAAACCCGTTCAGTGTAAATGTGTAGGTGCACCATGGGTTTTTCAGGTAGGCATCCACGATTTCCGTGTCTTTCGTCAGCCAGTCCATATGGGTTCGAGCCGGCCTGAATTTCTGATTATTGGATGCAAAGGCCATGATATTCACCAGCTGACTGCGATGCTGCCAGCCCCGAACAGCTGCAATCGCCCGGCAAACAGCCTTTCCTGCCTTCAGCACCGGACCCGGCTGCGATCCGGTACCCATGACGATGACACCTGACAGTCCCTGCCCATACAGCATCATATACTGGCGAATCAGGAAGGATCCCATGCTGTGCCCCAGCATGAAATACGGCACACCCGGGTACTTTTCTTCGGTGATCTGCCGCAACCGGTGCAGGTCTGCAATGACGCATTCATTGCCGTCCGGATCTTTAAAGTAACCTAGCTTCTCATCGCTGACCACCGACTCGCCGTGACCCAGATGGTCGTTTCCCACCACATAAAAGCCATGTTCATTGAGATACTGCGCAAACCGGTCATACCGGCCGATATATTCCACCATGCCGTGGCTGATCTGCAGCACAGCCCGAACCGTGCCCTCCGGAATCCATTCCGACGCATGTATGGTCGTCAGTCCGTCTGCCGACGGGAAATAAAAATCCTGTTTCATCCTCTCCATCCTTTCCTACATATATATTACACATGTGACGCAGTTGCGATGACCGGCACGCCGCTTTCCGCCGCATTCTCCAGAATCACCTGTCCGATTTTCACCGGTCCCTTTATTTCCAGCGCTTTCAGCTGCCGGACGCAGTCCATAATCTTTTCCTTGGGAATATCCTCTTTCGTTTTCACCGGTACCACGCCGCCGCCCGCCAGACGGACCGTGGTGGTTACAATTCTCGTCGGGTTGGTGACTTCTTTCCTGGCATAGGCATCGCCCCGTTTGCAGTGATTCCCCGTCACGGTCTGAACCTCGCTTCCATCCAGTTCCACTTCCACCTGGCAGCCCATGGGGCAGCCGATGCAAGTCAGTTTTCGTTTCTCCATGATCCTCACCTCCCCGCTGTTTCGGCCGGCTCAACGGCTATCCAAACTTCCTCCGGCCAGCCCAGTTCTTCCAGCGTCTTTCTTTCCAGAATCACTTCTTCCATCTCTCCCGGTGTCACGATCTGTTTTTTTCTTCGCAAAATCCGCTCACTCCCGGCATACACGCCGATGGCACAGTCTCTGTACACGCCGGATACACGGAAACGGACTTTCACTTTCTCCCGCATCCGATCCGGATCGATCATGGCCGGCACTGTATAGCGAACGCCTTCCCCGGTGCGGAGCAGGGTTAACGTGCCGTTTCCCTCTTCCTTCTGTCCATTCTGAATATACGCTGCGGCCTGCTCGCCTGCCAGTGCTGCTTCCTCCGAAACGAAGTCAACCAGGTCGTGAACATGAAGCACATTGCCGCAGGCGAAGACTCCGGGAATACTGGTTTCCAGACTTTCATCCACCACCGGTCCGCCGGTGACCGCACTCATGGCCACCCCCATTTCCCGGGAAAGCTCATTTTCCGGAATCAGACCGCAGGACAGCAGCAGCGTGTCGCAGGTATAATATTCTTCCGTACCCGGAACCGGTTTGCCCTTTTCATCCACTTCCGCCAGAGTCACGCCTTCCAGATGATGTTTTCCCTTGATATCGATGACCGTATGGCGCAGCTTCAGCGGGATTCCGAAATCATCCAGGCACTGGACGATGTTCCGCTTCAGGCCGCCGGAATACGGCATCAGTTCTGCTACTACCTTCACCTTGGCCCCTTCCAGAGTCATGCGCCGGGCCATGATCAGACCGATGTCTCCGGATCCGAGGATGACCACTTCCTTTCCCGGAAGGAAGCCTTCCACATTGACCAGCCGCTGGGCGGTTCCCGCGGAATAAATTCCCATGGGCCTGTATCCCGGGATATTCAGACTGCCTCGAGGCCGTTCCCGGCAGCCCATGGCCAAGATGATGGATTTCGGGCAGAATTCCTGCAGCCCATTTGCCCGGCTGATGACCGTCGCCTTTTTCTCCGGCGTGATGTCCAGCACCATGGTATCGGTCAGCACGGGAATCCCGAGCTGCTCTGCCTGCCGGATAAACCGGTGGGCATACTCCGGTCCCGTCAGTTCCTCCTGGAAGGTGTGCAGGCCGAAGCCATTGTGAATGCACTGGTTCAGAATGCCGCCCAGCCTGTCGTCCCGCTCGATGATCAGCAGATTGTCAATTCCCTGCTTCTTCGCTGCGATAGCTGCAGCCAGTCCTGCCGGACCGCCGCCCACGATGAGAAGATCCACAGTTTTCATCTCGTCCATCCGTCCTGCCTCCTTCCGTTTTTTCGTATGTCCTTCAGCTCCAGTCCCAGCTCCCGGGCCAGAATATCCATCACTTTCGGCATGCAGAACCCTGCCTGACACCGTCCCATGCCGGCCCGGGTCCGCCGTTTGATCCCGTCCAGGGTGGTCGCGCCCAGCAGCCGGTGGATCGCATCCAGGATTTCGCCTTCCGTGATAGTCTCACAGCGGCAGATGATCTTCCCGTATGCCGGATTCTGGCGGATCAGTTCCTGCTGCACTTCTCTGCTGCATTCCGCGAACCGGACAATTCCCTTTCGCGTTTCGATGAATCTGCTCTTTTCTTTCAGTTCCGTCAGACCTTCCATAATCTCCCGCACATACTGCCCGATGGCCGGAGCGCTGGAAAGTCCCGGCGATTCGATGCCTGCTGCATCGATGAAGCCTTTCGCATCTTCCGCCTCGCCGATGATGAACTCACCGCCGTCCTCGTGGGCCCGGAGTCCCGCAAAGGATGTAATCACCTGCTTCAGCGGTACGTCCTTCACGGATTTTCCGCACTTTTCCATGACCTGGGCCAGCCCTTCTGCTGTGGTAGCCGTGGCCTCCCTGTCCTCAATATCTATGGCTGTCGGCCCCACCATCAGGTTGCCGTGGACCGTCGGTGTCACCAGCACGCCTTTGCCGTATTCCGACGGCAGTTGGAAAATCGTATGGTGCACATGCCCTCCTGCAGTTCTGTCCAGCAGCAGGTAGTCGCCCCGCCGCGGGGTGATATGGAGCTTTTTCTCGCTGACCATGTTGTGGAATGTATCTGCATAGACGCCGGCGGCATTGATCAGGAACCGGGTCTGCAGGTCGCCTTTGTCGGTGTGGACCAGATAGCCATTACACATACCGCACGCTGCGGCATCCGTCTCCGGCAGCTTTTCGATGGAAAGCACCTCTGTCTCCAGGCGGAACGCAACCCCATTGGCTGCCGCGTTTTCTGCCAGTGCGATATTCAGGCCGAAAGGACAAACGATACCGCCGGACGGCACCAGCAGTGCGGCATAGACGCTGTCTGCCAGATTCGGCTCCATCTCCAGGGCTTCCGTGCGGCTGAGAATCCGCATATCTTTCACGCCGTTGGTCAGTCCCCGCTGCTTCAGTTCCTCCAGCGCCGGCATTTCTTCTGCACTCTGGCAGACCACCATGGAGCCGTTTCGCTGAAACGGGAAGTCCAGTTTTTTCGACAGTTCTTCCATCATGGCATTTCCCTGCACGTTCAGCCTGGCATTCAGGGTCCCCGGCTTCGCATCGAAGCCGCCGTGAACGATCCCGCTGTTTGCCTTACTGGTTCCCTCGCAGATATCACTTTCTTTCTCTACTACACAAATATCCAGCTGGTATCTGGAAAGCTCCCGTGCGATGGCACAGCCCGTCACGCCGGCGCCGATGATAATCACATCTTTTCTGAAGTATCCTTTCTCCATAGATTTCCCTCTCATTTCTCCAATTCTGCCAAATCTATCAAAAAAGAGCACAGCAAGTATATAGCATTCTATATATCATCGCTCTGCTCTTTCATCTCTCAGCAATTTTTGTGAGTCAAGTATAGCACAAAACGGCAGATAATGCAACCGTGGCGGCAACTCTCCAGTGTGTCTTACAGCAGCATTCTGTCGTTGTCGATGCGGAATGTCTCGATCAGTTTTTCCACCGTCATCTGACGGCGTTCTTCCCCGCTGATATCCATGACGATCTGTCCGTCCTTCATCAGGATCGTCCGGTTTCCATGACGAAGGGCATCCCTCATGTTGTGGGTGATCATCAATGTACAAAGCTCCGGATTTTCCGCAAACCGATCTGTCAGGGCAAGCACCTTGGCTGCCGCCGCCGGATCCAGTGCCGCCGTATGCTCATCCAGCAGCAGAACCTCCGGCTCCGTGATGGCTGCCATGAACAAGGTCAGAGCCTGCCGCTGTCCTCCGGAAAGCAGCTTGACCTTCTGTGTCATCTTGTTTTCCAGTCCCATGTCCAGCATGGCAAGCTTCTCGCGGAACAGTTCTCTGTCCTTCACCGTAATCCCCGGCTTCAGGCCACGTGTTTTATTTTTATAAAATGCGATGGCCAGATTCTCCTCGATGGTCATATCAAAGGCGGTTCCTTTCAGAGGATCCTGAAAGACTCTTCCCATCCAGCGGGCGCGTTTATGCTCCGGAAGGCGAGTGATATCCCTTCCGTCCAGAAGGATGCTGCCTTTGTCTACGGCATATACGCCGGCGATACAGTTTAACAGTGTGGATTTGCCGGCGCCGTTGTTGCCGATGACTGTGACGAAATCCCCGGAGTGCAGGGTCAGATTCACGTGATTCAGAGCAACTTTTTCATTGACGGTTCCCTCTCCGAATACCTTGGTGATTTCTTTGATCTCCAGCAGTTTTTTCATTTCTGCATCCTCCCTTTCAAGAATCCAGTGGAGCGTTTGGCCAGTCTGGAACTCTTTTCTCCCAGCAGACCCAGCGTCAGTGCGATTACAACGATGACCGCGGAAACCAGCTTCATATCCGTGGATTCCATTCCCACATACAGGGCCTGCGCCAGAAGAATCCGGTAGAGTACAGCTCCCAGCGAGGCTGCCACCAGCCGCTGAAGCAGCGTTTTCGTACCAAAAATGACTTCTCCTAAAATCACAGATGCCAGACCGATCACCATCATACCGGTTCCGCTGTTGATATCCGCGAATCCCTGATTCTGTGCCAGCAGCCCTCCTGCCAGTCCCACCAGACCGTTAGAAAGAGCCAGTCCGAGAAGTTTCATATTATCGCAGGAAACGCCGCAGGCCTTCACCATGTCTTCATTGTCGCCGGTTGCCCGAAATACGAAACCCAGACGGGTTTTCAAAAAGAGAAACAGCAGTGCAATGATGACGGCCAGAATGATTACTCCCAGCAGAATCCCTGCATATTTCTTCGGCAAAATCTCATCTGCCAGCTTATATACCGTCACGCTTTTTGTCAGCGGGATATTGGGTGTCTTCCCCATGATCCGCAAGTTGACAGAATAAGCGGACAGCATCACAAGAATGCCGGCCAGAATCGCCTGAATTTTCAGTTTCGTATGGAGAAGCCCTGTTACCAGACCTGCAGCCGCTCCGCCCAGTGCTGCGCCGATCAGCGCCAGGAAAGGATTTCCCCCTCCGCTGCATATAACTGCTGCTATGGCCATGCCTGTGACGATGGAACCATCCACCGTCAGATCAGGCATATTCAGTGTTCTGAACGAAAGGAAAACACCCAGCGCCAGAACCGCATAAATCATTCCGAGCTCCAGAGATCCCAGAAAGGCTGCAAATGTCATTATCATGGTTTCTTTTCTCCTGAATCCTTTTTATTCTCCAAGTACCTGCGCTTTATCGAGAACGGACTGCGGGAAGGTTACGCCGATGGCGTCTGCAGTCTGCTGATTGATATACACACTCATGTCACTCATTTTTACGACCGGCATCTCACCCGGATTTTCTCCTTCCAGAATGCGGGCAACCATAGCACTGGTTTCCTTACCCAGAACCGTATAGTCAATGCCGTAGGTTGCAAGTCCCCCGTCCTGTACCATGGAATCCGCACTGACATAGAACGGAATCTTCTGTTCGTTGAACACTTCGGTGGCTACTGCCATTGCCGATGCAACCGTATTATCAATCGGGGAATATACGATATCCACTTTATCTGCCAAATACTGGGCAGCCTGCTGTACCTCACTGCTGTTGGTCACTGCAGATTCGATCACTTCCAGATCGTTTGCTGCAGCATATTCCTTCAGGTTTGCAATCACAGATGCGGAATTATCTTCTCCGGAGCTGTACAGTGCACCGATCTTCTGGAATCCCGGTGTGATTTCTTCTGCCAGGTTCATGATCATTTCTGCGGATACTTCGTCGGATGTTCCGGTCACGTTTCCTCCCGGCACCTCCAAGCTGTCCACCAGACCTGCACCAATCGGATCGGTCACAGCGGCAAATACAATCGGAATGTCCGTGGTTTCACTGAGCACAGCCTGTGCAGCCGGTGTGGCGATGGCGATAATTACATCGCAGCCGCCTTCCACAAATTTCTGTGCTGCAGTCTTCATGACCGTCATATCATTCTGTCCGTTCTGGTAGTCCACTTCCAGATTATCGCCTTCCGTATAGCCTGCCTCGGTCAGACCTTCAATGATGCTTTCCCGGATGGTATTCAGTGACGGATGCTCCATCAGCTGCAGAATGCCGATTTTAACTGGTTTCGTTTCATTGCCGCCCTCTGAAGCGGTTTTCTCTCCGCCGCATCCAGCCAGCAGCCCCAGGGTCAGAGCCAGCATCATCAGTACAGCCAGTAATTGTTTCATGTTTGTTTTCATCTTCATTTTCTTTTCTCCTTTTCTTTTTCAGAATAACAGATAAGATTGAAGTGTCTCTGCGATTATCTTTGGATTCCCAACAAAAAAGACCTGTCCTCAACTCAAGGACAGGTCATGCCTGCGGTGCCACCTTGTTTGACCCTGTATGAACTCAGGATCCTCTCTGCAGAGTGCCAACACACTCCTTTCCCGTCACGCCGGAACCGCGTCTCAGATACTCACCCGGCGCTGCCGCCCGGTTTTCCCCTCGCCCTCAGGAGCCCATTCTTCAGATCCTGCATCTGCCCGGCTTCCACCGCCCCGGGTTCGCTGTGAGACCGTAAATCTGTTTTACTTCTCCGTCAAAGGTTTCTTTTCTGAACTTGTGTCTAAGCTTACCACTGTTTTTAGTGATTGTCAATAGTTTTTTCACAGTTTTTATTGTACAGATTGTATTTTTTAACAAACTTATGTTTCTTCCCTCTCCAGCTTCACCGGTTGCACCGCCGGATCTTCCCGCATGGCGGCATCGAAGGTTCCGCGGTTTTTCTCCTCATGATCGCTCCAGAAGAGTTTCTCTGCACCCGACGGCGCCGAAAGCCACAGACTGTCCTTGTCTAAGAAAAGACAGACTTCTTCCTGGCCGGAATAACACTGCTGCAGGGAGCGGTTAAAATCCTCCAGGTACTCCAGATTCACGCCGCCGTCCGATGTTGCTCTCGCTGCAATGGTTCCGACCACCCTGTCATCGGAGAAAACAGGGTAATATTTCAACAGTTCGCTGTGGCAAAGAGTTTTGTCTTTCATGACATAATACAGAGGAATTTCTTCCCCTAAGTCATATGATTTCGTCATGTTGGGTGCCTGCAAAATGTCTGCCCCCTCTTCCAGCACCAGTTCATATGTGATTTCTGCAAGGGCGTCTTCCGCTTCTTTTGCCGATTCCCAGGCAAACCCGCCGATCAGCAGTGCGAACGCTGCCAGCGCCACAATTCCATAAATCACTTTTTTCAAGGTTTTCTCACCTCCGCCATGTATCCCTGAATACTCATCCCTTCACCGCCATGGTCAGGAAATGGGGACTCATGCCCATCAGTTCCCTGTCCTTCTCCGTCAGATGCAGGATCTCCAGCAGCTTTTCCCGGATCTCCGGTCGCTCCCAGTTTTCGTTAAGATTGGGTGAAAACCAGATACATCCTTCCACCGCATGGGTTGCCAGCACCCGGAAACCGGCTTCCTCCAGTTCCCGCTCCATGCTTTCGGCCGTATGAAAATATGCCCGTGCCACCAGCCTGCAGTATTCCTCCGGCCGGTTGTGATTGCCGGTGGTAATCTCCTCCCGCAGCATATTGAAATAGACATCGTCCTCAAAGAAGTCATTTCCGTCGGAGTACGTGGAAAGTGCCCATGTGGCAGAGCTGTATTTGGAGATTCCTGCCGCAGCCAGCAAACCGCCTTTTTTCAGAACGCGTCGCGCCTCTGACAACGCCAACATACGATCTTCCTTCTTCTGTAGATGATAGAGCGGTCCCATGAGCAGCACCGCATCTGCACTCTCATCCGGACGAGGAAGCGCCCTGGCATCCGCCTTCTCTGCGGCAAACTTCACACCGTCCGGATTCGGCACCTCTGTGCCGCCGACGGTTCCTGCAGCCATCATGTATTCCCGGGCGTAGTCTACCTGCGCCCCGGCAAGTTCCAGCAAATGGACCTGGTGTCCCTGGGCAGCCAGCCACCTGGCATACATTCCGATGCCGCCGCCTACGTCGTAAATGACGCTGCCCTGCTGGAGATACTGGCCCAGAATTTCCTTCGTCCGGTAAAATTCAATAATGCCTAACCGGCGTTCCAGACGTCCGGCTTCTGCACAGTTCTCATAGAAGTCTACGATCTGTGCATCCATTTTTTCGTATTCCATGATAGAACACCCTCCTTTTGGCGTATTTTTTGGTATTCTACCATGTTTTTTTCTTTTGTCAATATATTTTTTGTTTTTTCTTCACAAAATATGTTTGCTCAAACGTTTCCCGCTCTGCTCGTTCCTCTCGATTACCAAATTTAGATTTACCAAATCGTGATTTGATTACAATCGACTTTTCTCCCGAAGCGTACATGAAAATGTGATTTTTGTCGAAAAGTGGCTCATGAAAATGTAATTTAAGCCGAAAAGTGGCTCATGAAAATGTTGATATCGATTCGTCAATGTGTTACAATAAAGGCACCGCAAACCGTAGGAAGGAGGAGATTTATGAAATATCTGAAACGAAAAGCGGATGCCTTTCTGCTGAACTGGAAGTCCCAGTCAGACAGACTGCCTCTTGTCGTGAAAGGGGCCCGGCAGATCGGAAAAACAGAGACCATACGAAAGTTCGCAGCAGAGAACTACGAAAGCGTCGTTGAAATCAATTTTGTAACAGAGCCGAAATACAAGGCTATCATTGAAAACGGGTATTCTGCATCTGAAATCATAAAGCTCATCACACTGATCTCTCCCGAAAAGGAATTGATTCCGGGAAAAACCCTGCTCTTTTTCGATGAAATTCAGGCATTCCCTGAAATCGCCACTTCCCTGAAGTTTTTTTATGAAGACGGAAGGTTTGATGTGATCTGTTCCGGATCCCTTCTGGGCATTCAGTATAAACACATTGCCAGCATCAGCGTTGGATACAAGATGGATTACCCTATGCACTCCATGGATTTTGAGGAGTTTCTCTGGGCGAAAGGATATGGCGCGTCTGCAGTTGACAATATTCTGGACCATATGCTGTCCGGAAAGCCATTCACAGATATTGAACAGCGTGTTTATTCCGGCCTTTTCATGGATTTCTGCGTTCTTGGCGGTATGCCGAATATCGTCTCCAAATATGTCGAGCAAGGCACGTTCCAGGGCTCTCTTATGCTGCAGCGTCAGCTTCTGATCGATTACGAAAGTGATGTCCGAAAATATGCGGAAGGTCTGGACCAGGCGAAAATCATCAATGTTTACCGTTCCGTTCCGGCACAGCTTGCAAAAGAAAATAAAAAATTCCAATACAGTCTTGTGGAGAAAGGTGGCCGTTCCAAAGACTACATGGGCTGTATTGACTGGCTCAGCGATGCCGGTCTCATCAACATCTGCAGATGTATGAGCTTTCCGTCTCTTCCCCTGAAGGGAAATACCGATGGGAGTAAATTCAAGGTATATGTTGCAGATACCGGCCTTCTCGTTGCGTCACTGGATGACGAAGCGCAGGAAGATTTGCGCGCCAATCAAAACCTGGGCATCTATAAAGGTGCCTTGTATGAAAATTTTGCTGCAGAAGCACTCATCAAGCAGGGCTATGATCTATATTACTATAAAAAAGACAATTCAACACTGAAAGCAGACTTCTTTATGCGATCTGCAAACGAATTGATTCCCGTGGAAATCAAAGAAGGAACCAATCAGTCCAAATCTCTCCGTCAGCTGATTCAGAGCAGTCACTATCCTGACATACTCCATGGCTTGAAATTCACTGCAGGAAATATCGGTTACAGTGATACGGTCTGCACATTCCCGTACTTTTGTATGTTCCTGCTTCGTCGGTTCATGCAGCAGCAGAGCTTTTTCAAGTAGCGGCAATAAAACAGAGCCAGCTTGGCCGCCGGGCTGAGCTGACTCGTTTCAATTGAATGCTTTCATCCCCATTCCCGTTCCCGGTACCACTTCGGCACAGGATCCGAAATCCAGCCATCCTTCCAGTCATACCAGTCATATATTCCTTCTGCCATGTGCGCCATCTTTCCTGATGTTCCATCCTCAAACTGCATGCCCCAGGCAGGTGCGGCAATCTCCGTCGAAAAGAGATAAAACGCCAGCAGCTTCCAGAATTCCTGCGGCACGCAATTCTTCCCGCCGAAG